>NZ_JADDIL010000067.1:0-53091 GCF_020826795.1 Microtetraspora sp. AC03309
TCCCCGCACACACCGCCGTCCCCGCCCACACCGCCGGTTCCCGTTCCCCCGATCGGCTCCCTACCACCTCCTCACGTCCTGTCCGACGGCTTGTCCCCAGGCGACGCGCCGGCCCAGCCCCTGCCCTACGATCCGCCCGCGTTCCTTGTCGCGCTGACGGCGTTGCCGCTGGCGGCGCGGCGCCGCTACCCGCTCATCACCTTCTGGGTGGTGCTGGCCGCGGCGCTGGCCACACACGCCGCTGCCACCTGGATCACCGTGCTGACCTGTGCCATCGCCGCGTACGGGGCCGTCGCCCACAGCCGCAACCGGTTCCTGGCGATGGGTGGCCTCGTGCTCGCGGCCGTACTCGCCAGCGGCGCCTTCCGCGACGTCGCGCCCGCGCTGCCGAATTGGATGGGCCCGTTCGTCGTCCTGCTGGGCGTCGGCGTCTTCGGGAGCTTCGTCCGTTTCTGGCGGCGACGGCTGGGAGCCAGCCGGCATCGGCTCGCCGAGCTGCAGCAGGCGCAGGCGAACGCCATGCTCAGGGCCGTCGCGGAGGAGCGCTCCCGGATCGCCGCCGAACTCCACGATGTGGTGACCCACAATGTCAGCGTGATGGTGATCCAGGCCGGCGCGGCCCGCAAGGTCATGGACGTGGAGCCGGAGCAGTCGAAGCAGGCCCTGCTCGCGATCGAGTCCGGCGGCCGGGCCGCCATGGCCGAACTGCGCCATGTCATGGGCCTGCTCGCCGGCCCGGGCGGCGAGCGTCTCGACGGGCCGTCCGACGGGTTAGAACCCCAACCCGGGCTCGACCGGCTCGACGCCCTGGTGGACCGGGTCCGGGCCGCCGGCGTGCCGGTGAGCGTCGAGGTGTCGCCGCCCGGGCCGCTGCCTCCCGGGGTCGAGCTCGCCGCCTACCGCGTCGTGCAGGAGGCCCTCACCAACACGATCAAGCACGCGGCCGGGGCCGCCGCGTTCGTGACGATCGGTCATGACGGCGACTGGCTGGAGATCGAGGTGACCGACACCGGCGGGGCGCGGGGCGCCGGCCCGCGGCCCGGCGGCGGCAGGGGGCTGATCGGGTTGCGTGAGCGACTCGCCGTCTACGGCGGGACTCTGGACGCGGAGCGGACGGCCGGGGGCGGATTCCGGATCAAGGCCCGCGTCCCGTGGAGGACGACATGACCGAGCGGTTGCGCGCCGTCATCGCCGACGACCAGGCGCTGGTACGCACGGGATTCCGCATGATCCTCGCCGCCGACGGCATCGACGTGGCGGCCGAGGCCGCCAACGGGGACGAAGCCATCGCCGCGGTCCGCCGTACCAGGCCCGACGTCGTGCTCATGGACATCCGGATGCCGCAGATGGACGGCCTCGAAGCCACCCGGCGGATCCTCGCGGGCGGCGCCGAGGACACCCGCGTGCTGATCCTGACCACCTACGACCTCGACCACTACGTGTACGCCGCGCTCGCCGCGGGGGCGAGCGGGTTCCTGCTCAAGGACGTCTCACCCGAGCACCTGGTGGCCGCGGTACGCCTGGTGCGCTCCGGCGACGCCCTGCTCGCGCCCACCATCACTCGCCGCCTGGTCGAGCGTTTCGCCCGCCGCGACAACGTGCGGCCCACCCTCCACCGCGATCTGGCTGAGCTGACGCCTCGCGAACTGGACGTGCTGCGCCTGCTCGCCACCGGCCTGAGCAACGCGGAACTCGCCGACCGGCTGACCCTGAGCGTGGCCACGGTGAAGACCCACGTCGCCAGCATCCTGTCCAAACTGGGCCTGCGCGACCGTGTCCAAGCCGTGGTGGTCGCGTACGAGACCGGCCTGATTTCGCCCGGCGGCACCGGCTGACCTTCGTTGGCGACATCCTCGAGACCGGCACCCAGTCCTACCGGCTCACACAAACCAAGGCACGTGCCGAGGCGCACGTCGGCTGAAGACCGTCCAGCGCCCGCTTTCGCTTGATCACGGTGGAACGGGCGCTGTCATCTCTCGCCGACATTTCGTCCGTTGTCGATCTTCAACGCGGTTCACCGTGTTCGCGGTGCCGCCTTGCGCTCATGCCAGCGGCGCATCATCGCGCGGGTCTCGTCCCTGAGGAACTGGATGAGCTCGAGCGTCTCGTTCAGCCGGTCGGCCGCTGGTGAGTCACCCAGGATGGCGATGCCTTCTCGCAGGTCGGCCTCGCCTCTTTCGAGGAACGGGTTCGCGAGGAACGTGGACTCGTACCACGCGCCGTCCACGACATAGGCGTGGCGGCGCGTTCCCGGGTCCCGTTCTGTGCGGATAAGGCGGATCTGGACCAGGTAACGGACGGCGCCCGAGACCCCGCCGGTGCTGGCGTGCAGCCATTCCGCGAGTTCGGCCGCGGTCATCCGCCCGCTCTCGCTGGCCAGGAGCGTCGCGAAGACGCGGGCGGCGAGGCGCGGGAAGCCGGCATCAGCGAGGGTGGAGGCGAAGCGCTCGACGAATTTGCCGAGCTCGTCCATCTCGTCTTCGCGCACGGCGCTCCCTTCAGTCATCTCGTCACAAGGGTACCGCGGTAACACGAATTTTCAGTATTTATTGAAAGTTCGTGTTACTGTCTGGCAGACGGCGCACAAGGGACGCCACTCGGCGGCAGATGGGACCCGGGTCGAGCGTCCGCGGGCCGATGCGGGCGACGGGAGACGCGCATCGGCAGGCACGTGTTGTGATGCAGGGGAGAGAGATGCACCAACGAGCCAAGGATCGGACGCTCGGGCAACGGCTCGCCGACCTGCTGTGGACGAAGTACGCTCGGCTGCCCGCTTCGACGAGCGACTACAGCGTGACCCACAACGTGCGGATCCCGATGAGAGACGGCGTCGAACTGTTGGCGGATCTCTTGGAGCCGAAGGGACCGGCGTCGGGAACGATTCTCGTCAGCTCCCCTTACGGCTACAACGTGATGGGGTCGGCCATAACCGGCGGAATGTTCGCCTGCCGCGGTTATCGGGTCGTGCTGGTCCGATGGCGGGGCACGTTCGGATCGGGGGGAACCTTCGAACCGCACATGCGGGAAGCCGACGATGCGGCCGACGTCGTCGCTTGGATGCGCGAGCAGCCGTGGTTCGACGGGCGCTTCGCCACGCACGGCTTTTCATCTGTCGGCTTCGCCGCGTGGGCGTTGCTGATGGATTCGCCTCCAGAGCTGGCCACCGCGGTCATCGCGTGCGCGCCGCACAACTTCGGCGCATTCGTCTACACCGGCGGGGCGTTTTTGCTCAGCACCGTGTTCGAATGGGCGTTCGCCACGACCAAGCAGGAGCAGCCAATCCCGTCTCGCATCTTTGCGGTTCTCTCTTCCCGGGGCCGTATCAAGAAGGCCCTGGCAGCGCTTCCGCTGGCCGACGCCGCCGAGAAGCTGATGGACGGGAAGGCGCCCTGGTACCGCGAGTGGGTCAGTCGGCGGGATCTGGGCGACCCATGGTGGAAGCGCGCCGACCTGACGGAAGCACTGGATCGGGTGCACGTCCCCGTGTTGATTCAGGGCGGCTGGCAGGATGGCTTTCTTCGCCAGACGCTGACGGGATACGCGCGGCTGGCCGAGCGGGGCGTCCATGTCGGACTCACCATGGGCCCGTGGACGCATGCTCAGGGGGGCGCCGAGGGTGCCCGCGTCCTGCTTCCCGAAACCCTCGCTTGGTTCGACGAGCATCTGGCCAGATCAAGCGACCGGCACCGCGCCACGCCGGTCAAGGTGTTCCTCAGCGGCCCTGACGAGGGGTGGCGCGACCTTCCGGCCTGGCCGCCGGCGACGGTCGAGCAGATCCTGTATCCCCGCTCCGGCGAACTCCTGGCCGCTCAACCGGCCGACGTGGGAGAAGTGAGCGAGTTCACGTACGATCCCGCCCAGCCGACTCCCACGTACGGTGGCGCGTTCGTCACGCAAGTATCCCCGGGAGTGACCGCGGGCTACACGGATGACAGCGCGCTCGCCTCGCGTTCCGATGTGCTGGCATTCACGTCAAGCCCGTTGACCACGGAGCTCGAGGTTGTCGGCAGCCCAGTCGTGGAACTGGGCCACAGCTCCGACAACCCCTTCGCCGACCTGTTCGTTCGCGTGTCGGAAGTAGATGCCCAAGGCCGCTCACGCAACGTCAGCGACGGGTTCGTCCGACTCGACCCTTCAGCACCCCAGGGCCTGATTCGTATGGAGCTCGACGCCGTAGCGCACCGGTTCGCGCGGAACAGCCGGATTCGGCTGGTCATCGCGGGCGGGTCGCATCCGCGCTGGGAACGGAACCTGGGAACAGGCGACGACCCGGCCACCTCAACCAGGATGCTGCCGTCACGCCGGACGATCGACCTGTCGATCTCACGGGTTGTGGTTCCCGTCACCCAATCGCCCGAGGCGTGAAGAGCATCCCAGTTCCACCTGCGTCCTGTGGAGGGCATCGACTGGATACGGCGGGCTGCACGGCAGGGCATATCGACGTCCGCGGCGAAGTAAGCGAGAGCGACGTGCCCTTGCTTACCAACTGGCCCTCCTGCTCTCTGGCAGCCCTCCAGCATGAGGTCCCCGGACCTGCCGTCCCACCCGAGGTTGGTCCCGGAGGCCTGTCAGACCAAGCACTCCAGCCCCGAAATAGACATTTGTTTCCGTTCGACCTTACGGGCGAAAGCATGCGGGAAGGTGAAGTATAGATTTCAGATCTGGACAACCAAACAAGTAGACCGATTTCAATTATTCTTCCAGCGCGCCGTGCCATTAAGGCGTAGTCTGCGATTATGGACATCGATACGCCTATTGCCCTCGAACTCCGCAACGCGATGGCTGATCGGCTGCGCGAGTCCGGGGTCATCACAGACGCGCGAGTTGAGAACGCGATGCGTCGCGTTCCTCGGCATCTATTCATTCCACCGGCCTATTTTCAGCGGGCCTACACCGGCGAGTCGGTGGTCACCCATCGGGATGAGCAAGGGGTAGCCACCAGCTCCGCGTCAGAGGCAGGCATCGTCGCGGCCATGCTGCAACAGCTGGACGTCCAGCCAGGCCATCGCATCCTGGAGATCGGCGCAGGAACCGGATACAACGCCGCACTACTCGCCCACATGACCGGGCCGGCGGGGACGGTGACCAGCATCGATATCGATGCGCAGATCGCGCGGGAGGCAGCGGAAAACCTGGCAGCCACCGGATACGACACGGTGAGAGTAGTGTGCGGGGACGGCGACCTCGGCGACGTCACGTCCGCGCCCTTCGATCGGATCATCGTCACAGCCGGGGCCTGGGACCTGCCTCACGCGTGGCAAGAGCAGCTCGCACCGGGCGGCGTGCTGGTGGTGCCGCTGCGCATGCGCGGCCTGACCCGCTCCATCGCGCTGCAGTGGGAGGGCGATCGGTGGCGCAGCAGGTCAATGTTCGAGTGCGGGTTCATGCCGATCCGCGGCCTCGGCGGTGTCGCCGAGAGAAACGTCCAGCTCGGAGACGACTCCGGCGTCTTCATTCGCACCGATGAGGGCCGGGAGGCCGATCCGGAGGCGCTCGGCACCGCCCTCAAGCACCCGCCGACTGTGCGGTGGACGGGCGCGATCACCCGCAACGCCAAGCACGTCGACCTGTGGTTGTCACACTTGGATGGATTCTGCCGGATGATCGCGACGGCGCCGGCGTTGGAGCGCGGGCTGGTCAGGCCGATCTACCCCTGGGGCAGCATGGCAGTGGTCACCGGCAACAGCTTCGCCTACCTGCTACAACGCCCATCCGGCACTGACGATCTCATCGAGCTGGGGGTGTGCGCGTACGGCCCCGACAGCGACGAACTCGCCGCAGTGGTCGCGGAGCGCGTGACGGCCTGGCGGCACGCCCAATCGTCACTGTCTGATCTGTGGGTCGAGGTCTACCCCGCCGGCGTCGCGAACATCCCAGAAGGCGTACTGAATATCGCCAAGCGCAACACGCACGTGGTGATCCGATCCGACTCCTGAAACGGAAATCACCACCAGCCACACTTAGCGCGAAGAGAAATCCGCCATGTTCAAACAAAGTGAAGTCAACGCCTGAAAGACTCATGCTTTTCTGGTCTAATTCCTGCAACATTTCGCCGCGTCGACGCAATGTCAGCGCCATGAAAAACACCCCGGTTACCGACGCATTTGCCGACCTGTTCACGCTCGACCCGTCCATCAACGGCCGTGCTGCCTTACGCGATCGTGCCGTACAGGCTGGCGCCGCCTTTGTCGCTGGGCTTCGGCCCCGTTCACGCCGTACGACCGGGTCCTCCTCGCGGGGCTGCTCCACCAGCTACCGATGGGGAAGCTGCGGCACCTCACATCGCTGTCCGCCCGAGATCGTCCTGGACCTCCACCATCTGGACGCGCTGGGCCTGCCAGACCCGAGATCGAAGCGGTCCTCAAGGCGGACGATGAAGCGATCGAGGAGTTCCGGAACGCATTGCGGCGCATCCTGGCCCACGGCCGCGCCGACGTGCGCCCGAGCGTTGTTCACCTTTGATGCGCGGAACCTGCTGTGCCCGATTGAAGCCGCACGCGCTGCTTGTCCGGCCCGGTAGGGTTCTTGATCATTCGGGATGATGCGTAGAAGGGCGGGCCGCCGTGCTCTCCGTGTCGACTCTCGGGCCGCGGCGGCGTCATCCGGTGTTCTGGTGGTGGCTGGCGGCCTCGTACGCGTTATGGGCGATCATCTGGGAGGTGCTGACGCCCCCGCGGCGAGTCACGTGTGTCGGGCCACCGATCCTGCACCCGGTGGGTCCCGTCCGCCGCACGGCCGCCGAAGTGGCCGAGGCGGCCGCGGGCGTGCTGTATCTGGCGGGGCCGTTCCTCCTGGCGATGATCGCCCTGTTCGTGGCCAGGCGCGACAATGCCCGCGTCCACCTGATGGCCGCGGCTCTCGGATTCGGGCTCGTCGCGTTGCCCGAGGCACTGGCGGTCGCCGCGGAGGTGCTCAGCCCGCCGGCGGAGCCGCCGCCCGGCTGTCTGCCGGATCCGGCGCCGTTCCGGGCTCTGCCGGTGGTCCTGGCCTGGGCGGTCTCGCCACTGACGATGATCCTGTTCGCGGGCGTCGCCGGGACGCGCGCGCGCCCGGACCGGGGATCCGTGCTGCGGCTGGTCGTGGCGCTCGGGGTGATCGCGCTCGTCGTGCAGGCCGTACGGATTCTGCCGGAGCGACTGGCGGCGCCACCGGTCTCGGACGACGGCACCCCCCGGTACGCGCTGCTCGCCGGCGGCTATCTGGAGACGGTGAACCTGGATACGGGCCGCGTCGCCCATGAGTACATGCCGTACCTCGGCAGGCGCGTGACCCAGATCACGGCAGTGGCCGCCACCCGGGAGCCGGGTGAGTACGTAGTGAGCGTGATCCTGCGGCAGGGCCAGGACACCTGGTCGCCACGCGGCTTCGTTTCGCGCGTCCACCGCCTGACGGTGGACGCCGACGGCCAGGCGAAGCTGGGCAAGGCGCTGTCGGGCCGGCTGAACGGGAGCGTCGACCGGATCGCGGTGTCGCCCGAGGGGCGCATCGCCTACAGCCGCCGGACCGAGGACCGCGATCACAACCGGACCACCTACGTCGGCGTCCTCGGCCCCAACGTCGAATGGCGGGCGGCCGCGTACGGGTTCTATTGGAGGGACGCCCAGACTCTGGTACTTCCCGACGACATCCACTTCACCGGGGTCACGTATCCGCCGAAGCCGGAGTTGGTGAAAGCCTGGGAGGGCGCCCTTGACGTGCGGCTGCCCGCGCCGGACCCGCCGACAGCGGCGATGCTTGTCCGGGCGCCCCGCGACAACGGCAGCCACACTCTCCCTCATCCGCTGCCGGACGGGCGGACCCTGCGGGTGCGCCAGGGCAGCTACGAGCAGCCGTCCGAGCTGCTCCTCTACGAGGGGGACCGGATGGCGGCCACAGTGCTCACCCTGAGCTGCGGCGAGATCGTGTCGATGGCGCTGGACCGATCCGGCCGGCATCTCCTGGTCGGCAAGGACAACGAGAACGATTCAGGGGCAGGCAACAGACCGTGTGGGGGCAAGAACCACGAGCTGCTCCGCGTCGGCCTCACCCCGACGGGCGCCGGTGCCTTCCCCCACAAGGTCGTCTGGCGGGGCGACACCTATGTCGGCGGACTCACCTGGTGACCGACGATGTCCGAGGAGGACGCCACCCTGTTCGCCGCGATGCGGGCCGGGGCGCGCGGCTACCTGTTGAATGGGGCGAACCAGCCCGAGATCGGTCGCGCGATCACCGCGGTCGCCGATGGTGAGGTGATCTCCGAGCCCGCGACGCCGGCCTCGGCCGCTAGTAATGCTTTGTCAGGCCGGTGCCGGCCCGCCCATTCGTGCGTTCGGACGGGCCGTCGCACCCGGCCGCGGGACGGTAGCCCCGGACATAGTCGATCGTGAACTCCCTTGGATACGGCCGCTCGCGGGCCGGCCCCGGACCCGTGCGGGGGAACTCGTAGATGCCGAGCATGAGCTGCATCGGGTAGCGCGGCGACTGGTGAACGGTCCTGACGCGCTCACCGTCGATGAGGAAGGTCACCCGCTCAGGTGTCCACTCGGCCGCGTACACGTGGAAGTCGCGAGCGTCGATGGGCACGGATTCCACGGTGAATTCGTCGGTGATGTCCGGGTCGCCGAAGGGATGCAGGCCCATGCCGATGCGCGCGCCGTCCGGCCGGACGTCCCGGCCGAAGATCTCGCAGACGCAGATCTCGGCCGAGCGTTCCGGCTCGTCCTCGTAGCCGATCATCCACAGCGCGACCATGGCGCGGGGGTCGTCGGTCGCCTTGGCCCGCATCTCGATCAGGCCGTACCGGGGGGTGTAGAGCCTGACGTCGGCCTGCGCCTCGCGGACGACCATGCCGGGCCGCCGCCCGTGCTGCCCGATGCCGCTGCCCACGGGTCCGGCGAAGACACCGGTCTGCAGGGAGGAGACGCGGAGCTCCCCCTCCACCTCGGGACACCACGGCGGCTGGTCCTCCTCGATCAGGAGTCGCAGTACGCCGCCGCCGACCCGATGGCGGGCGAGGGATGCCGCTCCGCCGGCCCACTGGGGCAGATAGCGGGGCACCCATCGGTTCTCGTCGAGGCGATCGCCGTCGAAGACGTCCTCGAACTCCAGCTCGTAGCCGTTCTTGGTGACCGGGTCGGGCGTACCGTGCCCGCCGTCTGCGCGACGCGTCACGATCGTGTGATCGCGCGGCCCAGACCGCGCGCCGCGCCGGTGACGAGGGTGACCCGCCGGGCCACGGTGAAGTGGGGAAACGATGCCACGGAACCTCCTGTCGATGCCGGAAACTCGCACCAGGCGTCATTACCGTAATGATTTTGCTCATGACATGTCCAGTGCCGTCGGCACAGCGCCGCCCCGCCGTCGAGCCCCGTAGGCTGCCACCGTGACCACCGTGACCGGCGCGGCGCCGAGCGGCAGCCCGCTGACGCCCTCCCCGGCCGCCGAGATGGTGCTGGCCTTCGTCAACACCCGGGCGCTGCGGGGTGAACGGGAGCGCCTGGCGGACACCGAGTCCTTCCGCGCCTGGCTGGTCGCCACCGGGCCGGTGGACTCCGGCGTCCGCGTCACCGCGGCCGACCTCGCGGCGGCACGCGAGCTGCGCGAGGCTCTGATCGGCGTCCTGCTCTCGCACGCCGGCGCCCCGGTCCGCGACGAGGACATCGACCGCCTGCGGCGCTTCGGAGAGCTGCACCCGGTCCGTCCCGTCGTCGGCGCCTTCGACGCCGCATTGCACCCGGCCGCCGGAGGCGCCGCGGGCGCCTTCGCCCGGGTGCTCGCGGCCGCCGCGGAGCTGGCCCTGCGCGGGACCTGGAGCCGGGTGAAGGCGTGCCGCAACCCGCCCTGCGGGCTCGGCTACTACGACCGCTCGCGCAACCAGGCCGCGGTGTACTGCGACGCCCGCACGTGCGGCGCCCAGATGGCGACGCGGGCATACCGGGCCAGGACCAAAGCGGACTCGAATCCGCGGGTTCAGGGTTCGAATCCCTGACACCCCCACCACTCCGTATCCCATCCGACCGGGGATCTCTCGATCAGCCGAGGATTCCGGTCCGCGACACCGGGCGACGTGCGATGATGAGCCGAAGATCTTCACCGGGCCGGGGAGGTTGACCACCTGTGGCGCGACCGCACACCTACGAGACGATCGTGACCTGGACCGGCGATCACGGCACCGGCACCAGCGGCCCCCGCGACTACAGCCCCGACGTCGAGATCGCGGCCGACGGCCCGGACGTCATCACGGGCAGCTCCGACCCCGCGTTCGGCGGCGACCCGGCCCGATGGAACCCCGAACAGCTCCTCGTCGCGTCGCTGTCGCAGTGCCATCTGCTGTGGTACCTGTTCCTGTGCGCCCGCGCGGGTGTCGTCGTCACCTCCTACCTCGACCGGGCGACCGGCGACATGACCGCCCATGCCGACGGGGGACACTTCACCGAGGTCGTGTTGCGCCCGCAGGTCACGGTGGCCGATTCCGCCATGACCGAGGAGGCCGTCCGGCTGCACGCCGAAGCGCACCGGAACTGCTACATCGCCAAATCGGTCGCCTTTCCGGTCCGGTGCGAGCCGGTCGTCAGCGCCGCCGCGCTGATGATCTGACCGGCGCGACACCGGTCAGATCATCAGCTCGGAGTGGCCGGGCGAGACCGGCGCGGCGACCTCCCGGGCGACCAGCTCCCGCAGGACGTCGGTGACCGCCCGGGGGCGGTTCTCGAAGTAGAAGTGACCGCCCGGCGACCAAAGCCGACGCACCGGCTGTACGGATTCCACATCCCACGGACCGAGACCGGCCGCCTTGATGTGCGGGTCGTCGAGCCCGTTGAGCAGCGAGATGCCCACCGGTAACGGGGCGGCGGGACGGTAGCGGTACCGCGCCACCAGGCGGAAGTCGGCCTGCATCACCGGCAGCAGCAGGTGGTGCAGCTCCTCGTTGGCCAGGATCTCCGGCGGGAGACCGCCGAAGAATCCGGCGGCCTCGGCGAACGCGCGCCCCTCCAGCGCGGCGGCCTCGACGACCCGGGCCGACGGCAGCAGGGACGGCGCCGACGCTGCGGACGCGACGAGATGCCGCAGCTCGGCCGCCCCGGCCAGGCGCCGGGCCACCTCGAAGGCCACCAGCGCGCCCAGGCTGTGCCCGAACAGGACGAACGGCCGCCCCGCGCTCGCCTCGGTGATCGCCGCGGCGGCGCCGTCGGCGTACTCGCCGACGTCTGCGGGTGGCGGCTCCTCATACCGGTGTGCGCGGCCCGGCATGACCACGCCGGTGACCCGCGCCGCCCCGTCCAGCTCCGCCTGCCAGCGCAGGAACGTCCGGACGTTGCCGCCCGCGTGGGCGAAGCAGTAGACGCGGGGCAGGTCGTCCGCACCTTCGCCGTCGGCGACGAACCAGCTTCCACGGTGACCGGCGGGCATCTCATCCTCCAAAGACGTCGACGGGGCGTCCCCACTCCGCCTCGGCGGAGCGGACGAGCCGGGCGATCTCGGTGACGGCCGGGGGGCGCAGGCAGGCGTGGTGCCCTGCCCCGGTGTACAGGGTGCGCACCCGACCGCGGAACATCCCCGCCCATTCGGGCACCGAGTCGGGGGTGTCGGCGGCACCGACCAGGACGGCGTCGGCACCGACCGGCGCGGCCGGCTGGTAGCCCGCGAGCGCGGAGATGTGCGCGACGAAGACGGCATACCGGCGGTCGAGCTCCTCACGCACCACGGCGCGGTCGTCGCCGTCCGCGGTCAGGGCATCGGCGAGCCGGTCGAGCTGCACCTCGACCGGCTCGCCGGGGTCCGCGGCCGCCCCGCGGCCATCCGGCATGACCTCGGCGGCGAACAGCGCGGCGAGGCCCTCCTCGTGCTCGGCGTACGACGGGACGGTGCGATAGGGGGCGTCGATGAGCACCACCAGCCCGACGTCCGCGCCGTCGTCTTCGAGCCTCCGGGCGGTCTCGAACGCCAGGACACCGCCCATCGACCACCCGATGAGCCGGTACGGCCCGGCCCGCTGGGCCGCCCGTACGGCGTCGGCGTACCGGCCCGCCATCTCGGCCAGCGACGTCCCGGGCCGGGCGCCCGGCCGCAGCCCGGCCGCCTCCACACCGTAGAGGCGGAACGCGGTGGCGAGTTCGCGGACGAGGGCGGCGTACTCGAACACCGACCCGCCTACAGCGTGCAGCAGGAACGCCGGCGTCGTCCCGCTCGTGGCGAGATCGACGACCGGGCCCGCGGCCGGCGTTGCGGGCCCGTTCCGGCGGCCCTGGCGCAGCCGGGCGGCCAGGGCGGCGCGTTGCGCGTCGGTCAGCATTCGGACTCCTCTCCCCTGCCCGCGTCCCGGCTACTCCAGCCCCTCCAGGCCGGCCAGCCCGTCCTCGCCCAGTTCGACGTCCTCCAGGCCGAACTTGTCCCGCAGCAGCACGGTCAACTGGCCCGGGGTCGGGGCGAGGAAGATGGCGGTGACGTCGGCGTCCACCGCCAGTTCGGTGCGCAGTTTGGCGATCAGGCGCATCGCCTGCAGCGAGTTGCCGCCGAGGTCGAAGAAGCTGTCCTCGACGCTGACCTGCTCGACCTTGAGCAGTGTGGCGTACATGTCGGCGACCACGGTCTCGATGAGCGTGCGCGGGGCGACGAAGGCGGTGGCCGTTCCGGCGGCGTCGGGCTCGGGCAGCGCGGCACGGTCGACCTTGCCGCTGGCGTTGAGCGGGAACTCCTCCAGCATCATGATGTGCGCCGGCACCATGTAGGCGGGCAGCCGCTGGGACAGGTGCTGGCGCAGGTCGGCCACGCTCACCCCGGCTCCGTCCGGATGGAGCCGGGCGTATCCGACGAGCTGCTTGTCGCCGGCGGGGTCGTCGCGGACCACCACCACGGCCTGCGCCACCGCCTCGTGCGCCGCCATCGCCGTCTCGATCTCGCCGAGCTCGACCCGCAGGCCACGGATCTTGACCTGCCCGTCGATACGGCCCAGGAACACGATGTTGCCGTCGGGGCGCCGCCGTACCAGGTCGCCGGTCTTGTACATCCGGGCGCCGGGCACCTCCGCGAACGGGTCCTCGACGAACTTCTCGGCGGTCAGCTCCGGACGGTTGAGGTAGCCGCGCGCCACCCCGGGTCCGCCGAGGTGCAGCTCCCCCGCGACGCCGACCGACACAGGGTTCAGGTGCGTGTCGAGGACATAGGCCAGGTAGTTCGGCTTGGGCATGCCGATCGGCGGCGGCGAGATGTCGTCCGGCCGCAGCT
This sequence comes from Microtetraspora sp. AC03309, assembly GCF_020826795.1. Lineage (NCBI taxonomy): Bacteria > Bacillati > Actinomycetota > Actinomycetes > Streptosporangiales > Streptosporangiaceae > Microtetraspora > Microtetraspora sp. AC03309. Next base: position 13,204 of record NZ_JADDIL010000067.1, read on the forward strand.
CCATCATGGTGGCGCCGATGGTGACCTCGGTCGGGCCGTACCCGTTGCACATGCGCAGTCCGGGCCGCAGCCACGTGCGTACGAGCTCGGAGGAGAGCTCCTCGCCCGCGGAGATCAGCACCCGCTGGTCGGGGAACTCCTCGCCGGTCAGCAGGTTGAGCACCGCCGGCGGGAGACAGGCGAACGTCACCCGGTGCCGGCGCATCAGCTCGGCCAGCCGGGGTGGGGACAGCAGGGTCTGCCGGTCCCCGAACACGGCCGCACCGCCGGAGCACACCGCGAGGAACATGTCCATCGCGGACACGTCGAAGTTGAGCGACGCGAACTGCAGGAACCGGTCGTGTTCGGTCAGCGGCCAGTGCGCCACCATGCCCTGCACGAAGTTGACCACGTTGCGGTGCTCGACGATGACCCCCTTGGGGCGGCCGGTGGAGCCCGACGTGTAGATCGCGTACGCCGCGTCGGACGGCTGGACGGGCACGCCGAGGTCGGCCGCGCCGTCGGCGTCGGCGTCGAGCGGCCAGTCACGCTCCGGCACGACGGCCGTGGCGCCCAGCTCGCGCATGGGCTCCTCGCCGTCGGCGTCGGCGAGCACCACGGTGACCGCCGCGTCCTCGAGCATGAAGCGCAGCCGGTCCTGCGGATACTCGGGGTCGAGCGGAACGTAGGCGCCACCGGACTTGAGGATGCCGAGAATGCCCACGAGCCGTTCCAGCGACGGCCGCATGTGCACGCCGACCAGCGTCTCCGGCTCCACGCCGAGCTCACGCAGGTGCCGGGCGGCCCGGTTGGCGCGGGCGTTCAGCTCGGCGTAGCTCAGCACCTCGTCGCCCATGATGGCGGCCGGCGCGTCGGGCACCCGGGCGACCTGCGCCTCGAACAGCTCGTGCAGGCACATCGTCGGGAACTCCATCGTGTTGGAGTTCCACTCGACCAGCTCGCGGTGCAGGTCCTCCTCGGTCATGACGGGGAGCTGCGACAACCGCCGCGCCGGATCGGCGACCACACCGGCCATCAGCACCCGCAACGACTCCAGCAGACGGCGTACGGTCGCCGCCTCGAACAACGCGGTCGCGTACGCGATCTCCACAACGAGGTCGTCGTGCGCCTGCATGAAGAAGTTGAGGTCGAACTTGGCCGTCGGCGCGTCGACCGCCTCCGGCCGCATGACGGCGCCGCCGGCCGTGATCGGCCCCTCGGGGTCCTCCCCGATGGTGAAGCCGATCTGGAACAGCGGCGCCCGGCTGGCGTCACGCTCCACCCTGAGCGCCTCGACCAGCTTGGGGAACGGCAGGTCCTGGTGCGCGTACGCGGCGAGCGTCGTCTCCTTGACCCGGGCCAGCAGTTCGAGGAAGGTCGGGTCGCCGGACGCGTCGGTGCGGATCGGCAACGTGTTCACCAGGTAGCCGATCAGCGGCGCGAGTTCCGGCCGGCCCCGGTTGGCGCTCGCCGTACCGACGACGATGTCGTCCTGGCCGCTGTAGCGGTGCAGCAGCACCTGGAGCACGGTCAGCAGCGTGACGAACATGGTCGTGCCCTCGCCGCGGGCCAGCGCGCGCAGCCCGTCCAGGACGTCGGCGCCCATCGGCAGCCGGGCCACGTCGCCGTCGAACGACTGGAGCACCGGCCGGGGCCGGTCGGTGGGCATCTGCACCGACCCGACGCCGCGCAGGTTCTCGCTCCAGTAGGAGACCAGCTCGTCGATGCCGCCGCCCTCCAGCCGGTCGCGCTCCCAGATCGCGTAGTCGGCGAACTGGATCGGCATCTCCGGCAGGTCGGCCCGCCGGCCCTCGACCTCCGCGTCGTAGCACTCGGCGAGCTCACGGAAGAACACCGCGGACGACCAGCCGTCGAAGACGCTGTGGTGGACATTGGTCAGCAGGGCGTGCTCCCGCTCGTCCAGCCTGACCAGCCGGATCCGGAACAGCGGCCCCTTGGCCAGGTCGAACGGCAGCAGCCCGTAGGCGACCGCCTCCTCGGCGAAGCGCGCCTCGCGCTCGGCGGGGGCCGCCCCGGACAGGTCGAGCACGGTCCACACCGTCGGCTCCGGCGGGTCGACGACCTGCACCGGCCGCCCCTCGCTGGAGACCAGGCGGGTGCGCAACGTCTCGTGCCTGGCGACCACCGCGTCGACGGCCCGGCCGAGCGCGTCGGCGTCGAGGGGGCCGGTGATCCGGAGGCTGCTGGCGATGTTGTAGGTCGGCAGGCCGGGGGCGAACTGGTCGATGAACCAGAGTTGCTCCTGGCCGTACGACAGCGGCAACTCGGTGAGATCGGGACTGCGCCGCGGAATCGCGGTGGTGCCGCGTCCTTTGCGCAGCCGGGCGGCCAGCGCGGCTCTCTGGGTCTCGCTCAACATCGCAACCTCCTGGGGGTGGGATAGGTCAGGCGGACGCGGTGTCCGGCTCGGGCTCGGGTCGGGGCTCGGTGAACGCCGCGATGTCGTCCACCGGGCCGGTGGGCATCTCGGGCAACCGGAACACGGGTGAGAAGAACGTCCACACGATCGGCGTGGTCAGCAGCACCACCGTGATCACCATCGCGGGGCGCAGGCCGAGGTACTGGCCGAGCGCGCCGCCGAGCAGCGCCCCGAGCGGGATGGTGCCGAACAGGACCATCCGGTAGCTGGCGTTCATCCGGCCGAGCAGCCGGTTCGGGGTCACCACCTGGCGCAGCGTCACCGTGTTCACGTTGTAGATCACGAGCATGTAGCCGGCGAGCGCGTGCGCCACGGTGAGGACCGCGACGGACGCGATGCCGTCGCCCCGGGCGGTGAGGATCAGCAGCGGGGCCAGAGCGGCGGTGAACGTCGCGGCCCGCAGGGTACGGCCGAGGCCGAGCGATCTGGTCACCCGGTTGGCCGTCAGCGCGCCGAACAACGAGCCGAAGGCCCCGATGCCGAGCACCAGGCCCAGTTGTTTGGCGCTGAGCCCGACGGTCCGCACCGTGTACACCACGAAGACGGTGAACATCGCGTTCTGCGCGAGGTTGAAGGTGGCCGACTGGGTGAGCAGGTTGCGCAGCACCGCGCTGCCGTACACCGCCCGCAGGCCCTCGGCGATCCGGTCGCGCAGGGTCATGTTCTCGGCGGGCGGCTCGGGTTCGGGTTCGGTGACCCGCATCGAGCGGATCATCACGACCGAGAACAGGTACGAGACGGCGTTGAGCGTCAGCGTCACCGGGGCGGTGAGCAGGCCGACGAGGAGGCCGCCCAGGCTGGGCCCGGCGATCATCGCGAGCGAGAAGGAGGTCTGCAGCCGGCCGTTGGCGTCGGCGAGCTGCGACCGGTCGACCACATTGGGCACGAACGACAGCGACCCGACGTCGAAGATGACGGTGAGCGTGCCGATCGCGACGGCGACGACGCAGAGCAGCCAGATCGACAGGAAGCCCGAGAGCGCGGCGATCGGCACCAGGGCGATGAACAGCGCGCGGCCCAGGTTGCTCGCGATCAGCACCGGCCGGCGCCGTCGCCGGTCCAGCCAGACACCGGCGAACAGCGACACCACGACGATGGGCCCGTACCGCATCGCGTTGACGACGCCGACCTCGAATGCCGAGGCGCTGAGGCTGAGCACGGCCACCAGCGGCAGCGCGAAGCGCGTCAGCTCCGCGCCCATCAGCGAGACCGTCTCGCCGATCCAGAACTTCAGGAACTCCGGGTCGCGTAACGCGCCTGGAGTCTTCACCACCTCGGACATGCGGCCCTCCGGTGCCGTTGTGTCGGTATTCGGTCTGGTGTCAGGACCCGGGGTGGGTCACAGGACCGGGATCCTGGCGTTCGCCAGCGGCAGATAGCTCACCGGCCGCCTCAGCGAGGCCGGGTCGAAGCCCTGCGCGAGCAGTTCGGCGACCACGGCCGCGGCGATCGCGACGGCCACCTCCTCACCCGGGCAGCGGTGCGCGGCCGCACCGAATGTGAAGATCGCCGCGTCGGAACGGTCGTCGCGGAACTCGTCGGGTGCGGCGTTCGCCGCCGGGTCGCGGTTGGCGGCGGCCAGCACCACGAGCACCGAGGCGCCCTCCGGCACCTCGGCGCCGGCCACCGTGACCGGCGCCGCGGCGAACCTTCGGGTGTTCTGCACGGGGGCGTCGAACCGGGCCACCTCCCGGGCGAGCGCCCGCCAGCGCCCGGGCTCGCGCGGGGCCTCGGCGACGCCCGTCGCCAGGGCGACCAGCGTGTTCCCGATCAGGCCGGCGGTCGCGTCGTAGGTCTGTGACAGCAGGCCGACGCCGTTCGCCAGCAGTGGCGCGACGTCCTCGTGGGCGATGGCCGGCGATCCGTCGCGGCGGGCGGCGCGGATCAGCTCACCCAGCACTCCGGTCCCGTGCTCGTCCAGGTACGGCGTGAGCAGGCCCTGCAGCGCGGCGGCGGCCCGGGCGGCGGCCGCCTGCTGTTCCGGGGTTGCCGACGCCGGAATGCACTGCACGAAGTCGGCGATGAGCCGGCCGGCCTCGTCGGCCGCCTCGTCGTCCAGCCCGCACAGGCCGGCGACGACCCGCGCCGGCACCGAGAACATCAGCTCGCGCAGCGGCGGCGGGCCGGAGTGCTTGAGCGCGCGGGACGTGCGCTCGGCGGCCAGGCCGGTGATCTCCTCGGTGCGCGGGTGGCCGAGCGCCGCGCGTACGGCCCGCTTGTACCGCTGCTGCGCCGGCCCGTCGGTCATCCGGACGAGGTGCCCGAACACGTCCCCCGCCGGGGTGCCGACGATGCCCGCGGGCACCGGCTCGGCCGGCGGGCGGACCCGCAGTGCCGGCTCGCCGAGGACGGCGGTGACCGCCTCGGCGCTCGCGGCGACCCACATGCCGAGCCCCTCGTCCCAGCCGAACGGCCGGTTCCTGACGAGGTCGGCGTACCAGGGGTAGGGGTCCGCGGCGGTCACCGCGGTGATCGGGGTGAGCTCGGACGGGCTCGTCATTGTCGCTCCTTCAGCGGTCTCGGACGTGGCTCGCGTCGTCGGCGAACAGGTCGTGGCTCTTCTCCGCCCGCCGGACGTCCAGGGAGCCGGCGATGACGGAGCGCTGCACCTCCGACGTGCCCTCGTAGATTCGCAGAGACCTGATCTGCCGGTAGAGGCGTTCCGGCAAACTGCCGGCCACCAGGCCGGCGGCACCGTGCATCTGCACGCAGGCGTCGACGATCTCCTGCGCGACCTCGGTCGCGTAGAGCTTGGCGATGCTGGAGTGCCGCGGGTAGCGGCGGTTGCCCTGGTCGACCTCCCAGGCGGCGCGCGCGACGAGCAGCGCCGCGGCGTTCAGCTTCACCTCGATGTCGGCGAGCGCCGCCCGCGTGGTGGCCAGGTCGAGCAGCGGTCCGCCGTAGATGCGCCGCCGCCGGGCGTGCGCGAGTGCCGCGTCGGCGGCCCGGCGGGCGAAGCCGAGCGCGGCGGCGCCCACGGTCATGCGGAACCGGTCGAGTACCTCCATCGCCAGGGGGAAGCCGCCGCCCGCCCGGCCGAGCAGCGCGTCGGCGGGCAGCCGGACGCCGTCGAAGCGCAGGTGGGCGAACGCCCGTGGCGCGGTCACCGCGACCGGTTCCACCGTGAACCCCGGAGCGCCGGCAGGCACGAGCAGGGCGCTGAGGCCGAGCGACCCGCCCCCCTCGCCGGTACGTGCGATCACGCAGTAGACGTCGGCGGTTCCGCCGCCCGCGATCCACGCCTTGACACCGTGCAGCGTGTAGCCGTCGCCGTCCCGCTCGGCGGTGGTGGTGATCGCGGCGACGTCGGATCCGGCCTGCGGTTCGGAGACCGCGAACGCGGCCTGCAGCGTGCCGGCGGCGAGGCCCGGCAGGTAGCGCCGCCGCTGCGCGGCCGTGCCGTACCGCAGGATCGGGGTGGCGGCCAGCGTCTGGATCGCCAGCGCGAAGTCGGCCAGGTCGCCCGCGTAGGCCAGCACCTCCCGGGCGACGCACAGGCTGCGCAGGTCGCCGTCTCCGGCGTGCCCGGCGTCGGATCCGGAGCCGGGATCGGAGCCGGGAGCGGAGCCGGGATCGGAGCCGGGAGCGGAGCCGGGATCGGAGCCGGGATCGGAGCCGGGATCGAGGAACGCCAGCAGCCCCGCCTCGCCGAGGCCCCGCAGGATGCGACGGCCGCCCTCGTCCGGGGCGTCCTCGGCGTGCCGCAGCAGTTCGCGGTGGTCCAGGCACCAGCCGGTGACGCGCGCCGCGACCTCGGCGTGCCGCGGCTCGAAGAAGGGAAGCGCGAGGATGGCCGGGTCGGGGCCGCCGAGCCGGGGCGGCGCCGCGGTCGCGGTGATCGCCATCAGATCACCAGCTCGGCGGTGCGCGGCGTGGTGGCCTCGCGAACGAGCGCGTGCTCGACGAAGTACGCGAAGGAGGCGTAGCCGCGCCAGATCCGCCGCCACTCCTCCTGCACGACGTGGTCGCCGACGGTGCGGCCCGCCTCGTCCAGGTACGCGATGATGATCTCGGCCGACTGCCGGGCGTGGCCGCCGGAGAAGTTGTCGATGGACAGGTGGGCCTCCTCGTAGATCGGGTCGAAGCCGTGGTGCCTGAGCTTCTGCGCCTCGTGCAGCCGCATCTCGCCCAGTCCGAACATCTCGATGCCGAGGTTGTAGCCGAGGATCTCGTTGTAGAAGGCGTCCGGGAACAGCGCCAGGCAGATCTGGTGGATGGAGAACCCGTAGAGGTGGTCGGGCAGCTCGTCCTGGTCGAGGAAGGCGTCCTCGCGGATGTGCGGCACCTGGATGTCCATGCTGCGCAGCACCTGGTGGATCAGCGTGATGTGGTTCTTCCGCAGGTCGCCGCGGCCCATCTCGTCGGCGTATATGGCGGCGAGCATGCCGTCGCTGGTCCGCCGGTACCGGCCGACGTTGCCGATCCGGTGCGCCCAGGTGCCGTCGATCAGGCTGCCGAGCGCGAACGTCTTCTGGATGAAGACGACCTCGTCCCGGTCCGGGATCTCGGTCAGCGGACGGTAGGGCTCGACCAGCTTGTCCCAGTAGATGTGGTCGACCCGGTCCAGCAGGGCCTGCGGCGTGTAGTCGAACCAGCTCGCGTCCGTGTACCGGCCGGCGGCGCCGCGGCCGAACAGCACCTCCGCCGCGTCCAGGTTCGCCAGGGCCTTCGTCCGTGCGATCGGCAGCGTGTTGGGGAACGCCTCGATGTTGACCAGCCGGTGGAACAGCTCCCGGTCGTCCGCCGGCCGCGCCTCGGCGAACCTGACGCCGGACGGCTCGCTCGCGGTGACCGCCGCCGCCCAGCGCGCGGCCGCCGCCTCGCCGCACCTGTCGGCGGGGATCTCGATGTCGGGCAGGTCGCCGGCCGCCGCCCGCGCCGCCCACTCGGCGAACACCGCCGCCTCGCGCTCGTCGAACACGCCGAACATCGGCCCGCCGAACTTGATCGCCCGCAGGAAACGGCCGTCGCCGCCGTGGATCGGCTTGAGCTGGCGGGAGTCGCGGAAGGTGCGGACGAACGCGGCCACGTCGAAGCCGGGGTCGTCGAACACCTCGGTCAGCCGCCGACCGGCCACGCGTACGTCGCGATGCTGGCGCCCGGCGAACGGCCGGTGCCGTTCGATGATCGCGGCGACCCTCGCCTCCAGCGGCAGGTCCGCCTCCCGCCGGGCGACCTCGGTGAGCACGTCGACCTGCTCCCGCTCCAGGGTCATCGCGAGCTCGACGGCGGCCAGCAGGCGGCGCCGGTCCGCCTGCCCGGTGGGTGAACCGCGGGTCAGTTCGACGTACTCGGCCAGCCCGGCACGCAGCTCCGCCTCGTCCAGCGGGGCGGGCAGGCCCAGCAGCGCCTCGTCGACGCCCAGGGCGTGGCACACGTAGTGCACTGCGACGACCTCGGGCAGGAAGCTCGCCGGCAGCCGCGACAGGCTCAGGTAGAACAGCGCGTGCAGCGCGGTGAGCGGCCGGGTCCCCGCCTTGGCCGCGAAGTCGTCGGCTCCGACGTCCGGCAGATGGACGCCGGCCTGCTCCAGCGCCACGCGGCGCAGGTGATGCACGCCCTTCCGCGGGTTTCCCTCGCCCTGCAGCCGGAAGTGCTGCCCGAACAGCCGGTTCACCACCACGGCGGGCTGGGTGGCCGGCTGGGACACGACGTCGAGCCAGCAGCCGCCGATGAGCGCCACCGCCGCGCGTTCCCGGAGCACGGCGGCGGTGACCTCGGCGGGAGCGCTCGGCAGCGCGGCCAGCTTCCGCACCAGGTCGGCCCGCAGCCCGAGAACCCGGCCGGCGACGTCGTCGACGAGCCCGTCGACGGGATCGCCGGTGGGGGCGTCGTGGTCGGCCGCCGTCCGGAATCCTTCGATGACGTGACGTGCCACCAGCAGCGCGACCTGCGACTCCTGGTCGTGCAGCAGGCGGGTGAGGATGTCCACCGGCGGCGCGGCGAGCAGGTCGCGGGCGGCCTGGCGCACGTCCGGGTCGAATTCGGCCCTGGCGGCCGGCAGCGACGTCATCCGATCCGGAAGTTCGAAGCCTGGCACTGTTACCTCCCCAGAGTCGTGGCCGCCGCTACCGGCCGGCGCGCAGCAGGATGCCGTGCCGCACACCGGGCACGCTGACGGCGAGGATGAACGCCGCGTCGGCGGCGACCCGCCCTTCGGCCGCCCGGTCGACCAGATTGATCAACGGGTCCGCCGCGAAACAGTGGCCGACCCGGGCGACGTTGCGGGTGTCGAGCTGCCCGGCGGAGAAACCCGCCAGGCGCTCCTTCATGGTCAGGATCGGTATGTACAGGTTCGCGTGCAGCAGGGCGTCGACGTCGCCGAGCGTCAGCCCACCGGGCTTGAGCAGCGCCTCGTTGACCCTTCGCGACAGGTCCGCGCTGATCTCGTGCGACCAGTCGAGGTCCGCGTTGTCCTGCGCCGAGGCGCACGAGACGATCTCGTAGTACGGCGAGCCGTACGGGTCGGCCCCCACCAGACAGCTCGCCGCGCCGTCGCTGAACAGCGCGAACTGCTCCATCCGCTCCGCCTCGTCCTCGACGCGGTCGGTCGTGATGACCAGCACGGTGCGCCGGCGCCCGCCGGCCACCAGCGCCGCGGCCAGGTCGATGCCGGCCAGCAGGTTGGTGCATCGGTTGAGCGTGAGCCCGGTGAACGCCGCCTCGCGCAGCCCGATGCCATCGGTGATCTCCGCGACGAACCGCCCGTGCGTGGCGGGGCCGCCCGGGAACCGCGTCGAGCACAGCACGAGCGCGGACACCGCCGCCGGGTCGAGACCGGCCTCCGCCAGGGTGGCGCGGCCGGTCTCGACGGCCAGCTCGGCGAGGCTCCGGTCGGTGCGCCGCACCGTGCCCCACCCCCACAGGCCCGGCGACATCTGCATCCGGTACGCCCGCGCCCGCTCCGCCAGGCCGGAAAGCTCGGCGTGGTCGACCTCGGTCTCGCCGAGGACGTAGTGCGGCGCGCTCAGGAACACCGGAGGCGCGATCATCCGGCGTCCTCCGTCCACAGCGCGTTGGCCTCGGCGTAGCCGAGCACCCCGCGGGAGAAACCGAACGTGCCGTGCTCGGCGAGCTCTCGCGCCGCGGCGACGGTGGCGCTGACCGCGACCCGCGCCAGCGAGGACCCGAGGCTGATGCGCCGGGCGCCCGCGGCGGTGAGCTGGGCGACGGTCACGCCGGACGAGCCGCCGGCGAGCACGTTGACCGGCCTGCCGACCGCGGCGCAGACGGCCCGGATCGCGTCGAGGTCGGGCAGGCCCGGGGCGTAGAGCACGTCCGCGCCGGCCGCCTCGTACGCCTTCAGCCGGGCGATCGTGTCATCCAGGTCGGGCCGTCCGTAAAGGAAGTTCTCCGCACGGGCGGTGAGGGTGAAGCGGAACGGCAGCGCCCGCGCGGCCTCCACCGCCGCCTCGACCCGGCGTACCGCCTCGTCCAGGTCGGCGACCGGCCGGGACGGATCCCCGGTGGCGTCCTCGATCGAGCCGCCCACGGCACCGGCCTCGGCGGCGAGGCGGATCGTGTCGGCCACGTCCTCGGGGCCGGCTCCGAATCCGCTCTCCAGGTCGGCCGACACCGGCAGGTGGGTGGCCGAGGCGATGGCGCCGATGTTGGCCAGCGTCTCCTCACGCGTGACCTGGTTGGCGCCGTCCGGCCGGCCGAGGACGAGGGCGAGGCCGCAGCTCGTGGTGGCCAGCGCGGAGAATCCCATCCGCGAGAACACTTGCGCGGTGCCGGCGTCCCACGGGTTCGGGATGACGAACGCCGGGCCTTCGTGCAGCGAGGCGAACGCTTCGGCGCGGCGGCGCTGGTCGGCGGAGTTCAGGGTCATCGGGTCTTCCCTTCTCGTAGCGATCCGATCACCCTACGGTGAACACACTCGTCCGAGACCGCGACGGATCACCCGGGCGGACATGGAGCTCCCCCCGGTCCGGGAACACGACGACAGCCGCCACGGTGCGTTCGCGGCGGATGTCGCCGGTGTCGCCGACGCAGATCGGCGGCGCGGACAGGATCTCGAAGTGGCGCTCGGCGCCGGCGTCGGCCGGCAGCCGATCCAGCGCCTCCCCCGCCGCGGCGAGACGGCGCCGCGAGGAGTTGCGTGCGAACACGTTCACCTCGTCGTGGGGAACGAACTCGGGCTCGAGGTAGTGGTTGGTGTGCACCGGCCGGGCGGCCGTCCGCAGGCGCGTCTCGTCGCCCAGGATCTCGACGTACCCGGCCTGGCGCCGGTCGCAGAGCATGATGGATCTGGAGCTGGCCAGCCGCAGCGCGCGCAGCTCCGCGACGGCCTGCTCCACGCTGTCGCAGACCTCCAGCAGGTGCCGGATCGCGAGGTACGGCGGCAGCCCGGGCCGCCACTCACCCCCGAGCACCAGGTTCAGGCCGATGGCGAGGCCGCTGCTGTTCACCCCGAGGTAGCCGAGCAGGCCGCCGAAGCTCAGCACCAGCGTCCGGCGCGGCGAACCGGAGACCGCCACCCGCAGCACCGCTATCTGGTCGTCGAGGTCGCCGTTGAGGTCGACGGTCTGCGCCAGTACGGGCACGTCGCCGCTGCGGGCGTAGGTGGTGCAGTCGCCCATCGTGGGCACCTTCCGGTAGCCGAGGATCTCCCGGCGTACCTGAAGCATGACCGCCTCGGACCACGCGATGCCGGCCCCGTCGGCCAGTCCCCGGATCTCCTCGGCCAGGTCCGGGGTGGCTGCCGCGATGGCCTCGCCGTACGCGGCGAGCACGGGGGCGAGCGCGTCGCGCGTCACCGGCGAGGGCAGGAGCCGGTTGAGCCGGCAGAGCCCGTCGTCGAGGAACGCGCGCAGGGCCGGGGCCCGTTCCCGTCCGTGCCGCAGCCCGATCTCGTACGGGCTGCCGGCAAGGGACAGGAACGGCACGACGGACGTCGCGACCATCAGGAGGCTCCGCTCCGGACCGCCACCTTGGGCCCGCTGGCGAGCTGCGCCTTGACCTCGGGCCACTCGGCGCGCAGCACGCTGTAGTAGACGGCGTCCCGGCGGCGGCCGCCCGGCATCGGGTTGAAGCTGCGCAGCACCCCCTCCTCGAGCGCGCCGATGTTGCGCAGCCCGGCCCGCGCCTGCAGGTTGAGCACGTCGGTCTTGAACTCGACCCGCTCGGCGTGCAGCACCTCGAACGCGTGCTCCAGCAGCAGGTACTTCGCCCAGCGGTTGACGCCCTGGCCGCGGAAGTCACGGCCCAGCCAGGACCAGCCGATCTCCAGCCGCCGGTCCGGTTCGGACAGGTTGCCGTAACTCATGCTGCCGGCGACACGCCCCGTACGCTTGTCGACCACGACGAAGACGACCCGGCGGCCGGCCTCCTGGTCGGCGAGCATCGTGTCGAAGAACACGCTGAAGTCGTCTTCGGTCTCCACCCGGGACACGAAGTATCGCCAGATATCCGGGTCCATCGCGATCTCGTGGATGGGCCCGCGGTCGGCCTCGGTGACCGGGCGCAGCAGCGCGTGCTCGTTCTCCAGGAGTGCCGGAGCCAGTCGCCGCCAGGTCATCGTCGCTTCCTTGCTCATACGTGCGTGATCCGTTCCTTGTGTGCGGACAGCGTGGTGACGATCTGGCGCGCGGTCCGCATCGCCGCCAGGTCGTGCTCGGTGAAGTTGGACAGGTCCACCGCCGTGTCGTCGCAGACGACCGTGAGCAGCAGCACCTTGTTCAACGACGTCAGGCCGTACTCGTCGGCCAGGTCGGCGTCGAGGTCGATCTCGTCCGCGGCCACGTCCTCGACCACCTGTGCCACCCGGTCGCGGACGGTCGCCTCCAGCTCAGCGGACATGGACACCCTCCCCGATCGTCGTGATATCCGACTGGTACATGTTGAAGATCTCCTTGCGTCGCGGCTTGTACTGCGAGGTGAGCAGGCCGTTTCCGATGCTGAACGGAGTGCCGGCCACCACCACGCGGTGGATCCGCTCGTCGGGCGCGAGCACCTCGTTGGCCTCGGCCAGGTGCGCCGCGATCGCCTCGGCGTCGGCGGGCTGCCGGGCCGGCGACACCACCGCCACCAGGTGCGTCTGCGTCGGGCAGAAGACCACGCACTGCTCGATCTCCGGGCTGGCGCGCAGCCGCTCCTCGATCGGCCGCACGATCACCTTCTTGCCGTTGTCGAGCACGATCACGTCGTCGGCGCGGCCCAGGATGAACAGGTAGCCGTCCTCGTCGAGGTAGCCCAGATCGCCGGTACGCACCAAACCGCCGGGGCCGAAGACCCGTTCCGACTCGCCGGGCGCGGCGTACTCGTAGCGCACGTTCACGGGATGGTCGGCGGCGATGCTGACCACTCCGTCGGGGCCGATCAGCACCCGCTTGCCCGGAAGCACCCGTCCGACGCTGCCCTCGCGGCTGGCGCCCGGATGGTTCTTCGTGACGATGCAGGTCTCGTTGAGACCGTATCCCTCGTAGATGGGCAGCTCGTTGGCGTCGAAGAACCGCAGCATGGCCGCGCTCGCCGGAGCCGACCCGGTCCACAGGTAGCGGATGCGGTCGCCGAACAGCCGCCGCCCGGCTTCGGCCGGGTCGAGCCCGCCGCGCTCGGCCTCCCTCTCGATGTGCCGCTTCGCCGCCTCGAAGAAGCCCGGGACGCCCATGACCACCGTGGGCCGGACGCGGCGCATCGTGGCGAAGGCCGCCTCGTAGCTGCTCAGGGTGACGTCGTGGCCGTACGCCAGCGCCGAGTAGATCCAGTACCGCTGCTGCAGCAGGGAGAGCGGCAGGAAGATGAAGATGTCGTCGCCGGGGCCGTGGGTGAACATCTGCTGCACGGCGCGCAGCGAGGAGTCGATGCTGCCGACCGAGGCCCCCAGGCCCTTCGGCTCGCCGGTGCTGCCCGAGGTGAACTTGATCGTGGTGATCGCGTCCGGCGGATGGCCGACCGGTTCCGGTGGCACCGCGCCGGTGTCCGCGGCCAGCGTGTTCACCTCACCGATCGGCCGCAGCCTCGGATCCGCACCGGCCGCTTCCGGCCGGTCGGTGAACAGCAGGGCCAGGCCGTACCGGTCGAGCAAGGCCGGGTCCGGAGCGAACTTCCCCGGCTCGAAACCCGCGGTCACCACGCCGCACCGGAGGGCGGCGAGGTCAAGCAGCGCCCACTCCAGGCAGTTCGCCGCGAGGATGCCGATCCGGTCGCCCGGCTTCAGGCCCAGCCGGCGCAGCCGGGCCGCGACCCGGCCCGCCGCCGCGTACACCTCGGTCAGCTCGACGGTCGGACCTCCGCCGAGCCCGGCGATGCGGAGGTGGTGACCTGGAGCCGGCGGGGTGCCGACGATCCGGTTGATGATCGAGTCGGTCATCGCGTGCCCTCCCCGCGCCGGGCGGCGGCGACCCTGGCGGCCATCGCCGACACCGTGCGCACCTCGTAGAGCTGGTCGAGCGGGATCGTCACGTGGAACCGCCTGCGCACCTCGACGAGCACTCGCGCGGCGGCCAGCGAGTCACCACCGAGCTCGTAGAAGGTCGCGTCGTACGGGACGTCGGGCACGTCCAGCACCTTCCGCCACATCATGGCGATCTCGCCGGCGATCCCGTCCGGTGGCCGCGTCCCGGCCTCCGCCGACACCGCTTCCGCCTCCGCTTCCGCCGCTGCCTCCGCCTCCGCCTCCGCCGACACCGTTTCCGCCGACGCCGCCTCCGGTGACACGACGGCGGTCAGCCGCGCCCGGTCCACCTTGCCGTTGCGGGTCAGCGGGAGTGCGTCGTGCCAGACCACCGCCGACGGGATCATGTAGTCGGGCAGGTGCACGCGCAGCCGTCCCCGGATCTCCTCGGCGTCCGGCCTGGCGTCACCGGCGGCGGCGAGGTGGGCCACCAGCCGGTCGCCCCGCGCGCCTTCCTGGCGCACGACCGCCGCCTGTTTCACCGCCTCCAGGCCGACCAGCCGCGTCTCGACCTCGCCGGCCTCGATGCGGTAGCCGTTCACCTTGATCTGGAAATCGCCGCGACCGAGGATCTCGATCTCGCCGTTCGGCAGGTATCGGCCGAGGTCGCCGGTTCGGTAGATCCGCTCGCCCTGCCGCTCGCCCTGCCGCTCGCCCTGCCGCTCGCCCTGCCGCTCGCCCTGCCGCTCGCCGGGCCGCTCGTCGACCCGGAACCGCTCCGCGGTGCGCTCCGGGTCGCCCCAGTAGCCGCGGGCCAGCCCGACCCCGGCGGCGCAGATCTCGCCGGTCACCCAGTCGGGTGTGTCCCGCCCGGCGGCGTCGAGCACGTACGCGCGGTTGTTGGCGTTGGGCCGGCCGTACGGGATGCTCCGGCCGCCGTCGTCGGCGGCCCCGACAGGGTGCAGGATGTTCCAGATCGTGGTCTCGGTGGGGCCGCCCAGCGAGCAGATCTCCAGGTCGGGCTTGAGCCGCAGGAGCTGGGCGGGCAGCCCCGGCGGGATCCGGTCGCCGCTCATCATGACGAGCCGCAGGTCGGGCAGCGACTCCGGACGACCGGCCGCCTGCTCGTTCAGCAGGCCGACGATCGCCGGTACGGAGTTCCACACCGTCACCCCGGCCGACGCGCACAGGTCGAGCCAGTGGTCCGGGTCGGCCGCCCGGTCCGCATCCGGCAGCACGATCGCCGCCCCGGCATTGAGCGCCCCGAAGACGTCGTAGGCCGACAGGTCGAAGTTGAACGCGCTGATGCCGAAGAACCGGTCGCTCGCGTCCACGCCGAAACGGGCGTTGCAGTCGGCCACGACGTTGGCCACGCTGCGTCGGCTGACCATGACGCCCTTCGGGTCTCCGGTGGTGCCGGAGGTGTAGAGCACGTAGGCGAGGTCGTCCGGGCCCGTGCCCGGCGGCGGAGACGGGTCGGCCGGCTCCTCCGCGGCGGCGTCGACGTCGCCGGGCAGCCGCAACACCTCCACGCCGTCCGGGACACCGTCGGGGACGCCGACGTTGCTGAGCACGCACCGCACCCGCCCATCGCGGAGCATGTACGTCCGGCGCGCCGCCGGCAGCCCCGCGTCGACCGGCAGGTAGGCCGCGCCGGCCAGCACGGTGCCCAGGATGCCGACGATCTGCTCGGGCCCGCGCGTCATCACCAGGCCGACCAGCTCGTCCCGGCCCACCTGGTGCCGCCGCAGCCAGGCGGCGACGCGGCGGGCACGCCGATGCAGCTCGCCGTAGCTCATCGCCGTGCCGCCGGCGATGACGGCCGGGGCGTCCGGCCGCAGGCGGGCGTGCTCGGCGAACGCGTCGGCGAGTGGCCGGTCGGACTGCGGCGCGGACGTGTCGTTGGCCTCGTCGCGCCGCCGCCGCTGCTCGGGCGGCAGCAGGTCGGGGGCCACGGCGGTCCAGCCGTCTCCGGCGCACAGCCCGTCCAGCAGCCGCTGGTAGCCGGTGGCCAGCGCGTCGAGCAGCCCCTCGGGGAACAGCTCGTCCACCCCGTCGATCTGGATGACGAGCCCGCCGTGCCGCTCCATCGCGAACACGTTCAGCCACACCTGCGGGGTCTGGCTCACTGTGAAGGTCTCCCGGCCGAACAGCTCCAGCGCCGTCCCGTCCACGTCCGCCTGGACGTGGCCGATCGCGCAGTTGAAGGTGTACGGCGCTCGGGCGGCGCGGCCGCGCCGTCCCAGCTCCCGCAGCACCTCGACGCCGGAGTGGTGCCGGTTCTCGATGGCGCCGTGCAGCCGCCCCTGCAGGGACCGCGCCCACTCCTCGAAGGTGGCGCCGGTTCCGAATCCGACCTCGACCAGCATGACGTCGGAGAACTGCCCGACGGCGTCGGCCATCCGGGGGTGGATCGGCGGCCGGTTCGCGAAGGTCGTGTTCAGCGTGAACCGGTCTCCGGCCCCCCAGTAGTGGAGCGTCTGCGCGTAGCCGGCCAGCAGCAGCGCCGGTGGGGTGATGCCGCCGGCGGCGGCACGCCGCTTCAGCTCGCGCCATGGGGAGGCGGCGAGCCGGACCAGCCGCTGGGTGAACCGGGGCCGGGCGATCGAGGACGGGCTGGTGGCCAGTGGAAGGTCCGGCATGGGCGCGAGGTCGTCGACCCGGTCGGTCCAGTAGCGCCGCGAGCGCCGCGCGGGCGCCCGGTCGCGGGCCCGGCCCAGCTCCGCCACGTAGTCCGCGAGCGGCACGCCGGGATCGTCCCGGCCGTCCCGCCCGGTTCCGTCGTCCTGGTACGCGCGCCACCACTCGCGGAAGAACAGGAACATGCTGATCCCGTCCATGACCAGTCCGTCATGGCCGACGTGCAGCACCATCCGGTCGTCGGCGAGGACGCTGACCTCGGCCCTGACCAGGGGCGGCCGGTCGACGGGCGACATCCGGTGCGAGCAGCGCTCCCGATACGACTCGAGGCTGCTCAGCCTGGCGCGCTCCGGCAGGGCCCGCAGGTCGCGCACCCGGATGCGCACCGGCACCCGATCATGCACGATCTGACGGCCGTCCGGGGTGAACGAGACGCGCAGGGCGTCGTGGCGGTGCACCACCGACCACAGCGCCCGCTCCAGCCGTTCGACGTCCCAGACGCCCTCGATCTCGTGGTAGACGTGGCTGGCGACGTTGCCGAGCTCGACCAGCTCGCTCCGGCCGTACAGGTAGGCGCCCTGCAGCGGGGTCGGCTCGAGGCCGGTCGGCGCGGTGAGGTGCGCGAGGAGGTCGGGCTTGGCCGCCCGGATGCGGGCCACCAGCTCGGCGTCCATCCTCTCGGTGGGCCCCTGGAGCCGCAGGTCGCCGCCGACGGCGGTGAGCGTCAAGCCGCGCGAGGTGACATCGTGCAGCAGCTCGGTGACGCTCACGCCAGAGCCACCTCCATCCCCGCCTGCGTCCGTTGAGCGATCAGGGCGGCCAGCTCCGTGATGGTGGACCCGAGCAGTTCCTCGACCGATACCTCGACGTCGGTGTGTTCGAGGATCCGGTACTGCAGGGTGACCGCGTGCAGCGACGCCGCTCCGAGGGAGACCAGGCTCAGGTCGGCGGCCGGCGGTTCCGCTTCGAGCTGCAGCGTCTCGGCCACGGTGGCGGTGAGCCAGCCGGCCAGCTCGGCGTCGACGGCGGGACGCGGATCGGTGAAGAAGGTCTGGTCGGCGAGGGTGACCCGGGATCCGGGGGTGACCAGCGTCACCGTCTGCGGCCAGGTGTCGATCTCGCCGCCGCCCAGCGCCGCGGCGAGCTTCGCGGCGAATCTCGGCATCACCGGGGCCGCGCAGACGGCCAGCAGCTTGGCCGCCGCCAGTTCGAGCGCGATGGCGGTGCGGGCCTCGTCGCGCCAGGCCGGGGACGTCGACGATCCCGCCTCCAGCGAGGCGAACCGCCGTACGTCGTCCACCAGCCCGTCGAGTTCGGCCACGGCCTGGTTGAGCGAGAACCCGTCGGGACCGAGCGCCCCGGCGACAGCGGCGCGGCGGGTGTCGAGCCGGGCCAGGAAGGCGGTGTGCTCCGGCGTCCAGTTGCCGGCGTCGGGGACCAGTCCGTCGTACCGCTCCGCCATCCGCCGCCCGAGGTCGTGCAGCCAGTCCTGCCAGGTCCCGACCAGCCGGTCACGCACCGCGCTCTCGTACGCGCCGACCTCGAAGTTGGTGCGCCGCCCCTCGGAGCGGATCCGGGACAGGTAGTAGCGCACCGCGTCGACCGTGCCGGGGGTCAGGATCTCCTTGCCCCAGATGGCGTGCCGCCGGCTGGTGCTGAACTTGGCGCCGTCGAGCAGCAGGAACTCGTTGACGTTGTAGTCGATGTCCGGCGCCCAGTCCGGGAAGGCGAGCTTGTAGAGCACCGGGTAGAGGATCGCGTGGTAGAAGCTGTTGTCGTACCCGAAGAAGTGCACGATCTTCCAGTCCGGCTGGGGCGCGTCGGCGCGCCAGTCCCGGCCCAGTCGCCGCCCGAGCTCGGCGATGCCGTGCAGGAACCCGTACGACATCTCCGGCCAGACCCAGATGACCTGGCCCGGTGCGCCGTCCTCCCGCGGCGGCACACCCCAGTCCGACGGGTGGGTCATCGCCACGTCGACGCCGGGCCGGGCGAACAGGCGCTCGGCGAGCTCGCGCAGGCGTGCCGGTACGCGGCCGAGATGGTGGTGCAGGGCCACGTCGGGGGCGAACCGGTGCAGCGGCAGCATGAAGCGGGTCACCTCGGCGACCCGCGGGGCCGCGTCGGAGTGCCGGACGGCCGGGTCGACCAGGTCGTGGCAGAAGTTGGGCTCGCCGCACTCCTCGCAGATGTTGCCGCCGGTGGGCCCGCCGCAGGTGGGGCAGCCGCCGGACACGTCGACCTCGTAGAGGTAGCGGCCGTCCGGCCCGAGCAGGGCGGGCGCCTCGGCGGGGGCGACCGCGCCGGAGGCGGCCAGCCGGGAGAAGAACGCCTGCAGCCCGGGGCGGTAGGCCGGATCCGCGTCGGTCACCGTGTACTGGTCGAGCGGGATGTCCATCATTCGGAGCGTCTCGGCGATCTCCGCGCTGTAGTGCGCCGCCGTCTCCGCCGGGGTGCGGCCCTCACGCCGGGCGCACTCGGTCACATAGCTCTGGTAGTCGTCGCTGCCGGTGAGGTGCCAGGCCTGGGCGCCGTTGAGGCGTTGGAACCGTACGAAGACGTCCGCGCCGAGGTACGGGCCGGAGAGGTGGCCAAGGTGCAGGTCGCCGTTCGGGGTGGGCGGGGTGGAGAAGACGAAGACCGGGCGGTCCCGCAGCCGGCCGCGCTCGACCCGCGCCGCCTGCCGGCCGGCCCGCTCCGGATCCCGCCAGTACAGCGTCGCGAACAGCAGGTCCTCGTCGCCGGTGTTCTCGATGACGTGCGTCTCGAACGGCTCGAACTGGGCCACGACGCCCGCGTGCACGGGGTACCTGCGCGCGTCCACGATCAGGTCGCCGGTGCCCTGGACGATCACGAAGGTCTCGGTCTCGTCGTGCTGGTGGGCGTCGGACCGTCCGCCCGGAACCACGCGGCCCCATCCGGCGCCGACCCCCAGCCCGTCGATCGAACTCATGTCGATGCCGAACAGCTCATGCAGCGCGCCTGCGTCGTACGAACTGATGATCACCATTGGCTCCTACGGCTGGACGTCAGGTCGAGGAGGTCGACCGCCTCGGCGGCGATCGCCGGGGCGAGGCGGTATCCGGATCCGTTGGCGCCACCGGCGAACACGACCCGGCCGGCCGGATCGAGTGCCCGCACCAGCGGCCGGCGGTCGGGTGTGTAGGCGTCACAGAACACCCGGCCCGACGTGCAGCGGGCGGCGAGTTCCGGCGCGTACAGCGCGAGCGTGGCGCGGGCCTCTGCGAGGTGCTCGGCGTGCAGGCCGTCCGTCGGCCGGTCGGGGTCGACGTCCCATTCCTGGCAGGTGTAGCTGAACAACCAGTGGCCGCGGTCGGCCAGCGGGAGCAGGAACGCGTCCTCGTCGTGGAAGACGACGCAGGGGGCGCCCGGGCCCGGCCGGTCCTCGATGTGCAGGGCGATCACCTTCTTGACCCGCACCCCGTGCGGGGCGAGCAGGTCGCGCCAGGCCGGCGCGTGTATCCAGGGCCCGGGGGCGAGCACCACCTGGTCGGCGGTGAGGTCCTCCCCCGACCCCAGCCGCAGCGTGACGCCGCCCGGCCGGGACACGAGCTCGGTGACGGCGATGCCCTCCCGGAACGGGACGGCGGGGCGCAGCCCGCGTGCCAGGCGCAGCGACAGGGCGTGGACGTCGGCGTGCTGGCAGCCGTCGCCGGTCCACGCCACCGCGCCGGCGGGCAGCACGACCCGGTCGTCGTCCGGCGCCGCGACCGGTGTCAGCTTGGCGCTGGGCAGGTACGCCTCGTGCACCTCGGCGGCCCGCTCGGATGAGGCGACCACGGTCATCGGGAGCGGGTGGATCGGCGCGCCGGGGTCGGCGCCGAGCAGCCGCCGGTACCAGTCCTCGCTGTAGGCGGTCATCCGGCGCACCCGCTCGGAGGCGCCGCGCGGGAAGTGCAGCCCGGCCGAGCGCCGGGACGCGCCGCTGCCCACGCCGTCCCGGTCGACGACGACGACCTCGGCGTCGGCGGCGCGATCCGTGATCTCCCGTGCGACGAGGCATCCGACGATGCCCGCGCCCACCACCACGACCGTCGGCCGGCTCACCGGTGGATCTCCTGGCCCTGGTGCTCCCGGCCCGCCCGATCGTCGGGTTGGAGTTTGGCCGACCACTCGATGAACGAGGCGGTCTGGCTCTCGGTGTTCACGCCGCGCAGGCGATCGAGGATGCGCTGGGCCCGCCAGGCGTTCAGGCTCAGGTTCGGGTCCGCGAGGCCGCGCTGCCGCCGCGCGCCGTTCTGTACGAAGATGTTGCGGTCCTGCGGCCCGTCCCACACGACCGCGAAGCTGTCGTCGATCCGGTACTCGTCGCCCTCACGCTCCAGGCGGTGCGCGATCGGGGCGAGGAAATCCGTCCGCGCCGGACGGAAACCGGTCGCCCAGACGATGACGTCGACGTCGATGTGCTCCGTGACGTGGCGGAGGTCGTTGTGGCCGATCGCCAGATCCCATCCGCCGCCGTCGTCGCCGGTCACGTGCAACACCTCTCGGTTGGGATAGAGCGCGAACAGGTCGACCGCGCCTTCGACGAACCGATGCACGTACGCGCGCTGGTAGATCTCGCGCAGCGTCACCTCGGAGATGCCGTCGCTGGTCAGGATGTGGCGCTGGTTGAACGCCTCGCGGACCGAAGGCTCCAGCCGGGAGAAGTAGTCGGAGAACGATGGCGTGTAGTAGTCGTTGGTGAACGGCGAGTCGTCGATGGGCAGGAAGTTCTGCCGGCGCGAGATCCACACGACCCGGCGCGGCAACTGGCGCTTGGGGCGTGAGATGAGGTTGAGGAACGCCTCCGCGCCGGACTGTCCGCCGCCGACCACGGCCACCCGCTTACCGCCGAGGTCGCCTGCCTTGCCGACGAACTCGCTGACGTGGAACTGGTCGTCGCCTACGGCGTCGCGGGCATGCGCGGGCAGCCAGGGCTCCGTGCCGACGCCGAGCACGACGTTCTCGGCGCGCAGGGTGTTGCTCGTGGTCCTGATGTGGAACAGCCCGTCGAAGTCGATCGACAGCACTTCTTCGCCGAAAACCACGTTGTGGTTCATGCGGCTGGCCCACTCCATGTAGTTACGGAACTCCTGGCGGGGGACCGAGTCGAACTGGGCGTTGATGAAGTGGTACAGCCGGCCGTGGGCACGCAGATACGACAGGAACGAGAACGCGTTCGTCGGATCGGTGAGGGTTACCAGATCCTTGAGAGTCGATACTTGTAATGCGGCGTCCTCGAGCTGCTGGCCGTCATGCCACCCGAAACAGGGTCGCTTATCTATGAAGCGATTCGTCACTTCGGGATGCGCGTACAACAGCGAGGCGAGACTCAGGTTCGCCGGTCCCACACCCACGCCGATACAACGGAAATAGTCGCCGCCAGGAACAGGTGCCTTTTCTTGCACGATCGGAATCACCTTTCCGATATGTTTTCGACAGCCCGCGCCATCCGGTTTCGCGCATCACTGATCGCGATTTACCGAGGCGTGACGAAACCTCCTCCTCACCGGTCCCGATCCCCTTTGGATGGCGTTGATCATACGAATCCCCCGGTCAGGGGATTGCAGAGGAAAATTCACCCAGCCGAACATTTGACTACCCGAGTCGATCAACTGCGATGAGGATCACCATAATCATGTCGCACCAGGGCTGTCAATAACGGAAAAAACGGACCCAATAACGCTACGCGGCGCAGTTTCTTTCGTTTCCCTGAAGATGATTCGCGACTGCGTCATCACCCGATGACGTCATGTGGTCGCCACGGTGAACAATCGTCGGCGATCGACGGGAGCAGGCCCGGTGAGCAGGCAGCCGAGAGGACTCCGAGGCAGCCGCCACGCGTCCGCAGGAGAGCCGCGACCAGGGCCGCCGGCGACTCCTTCCCGGTCGGCGATGGCTCGGACCGGGAGATTGCGACTGCGACTTTCCGGAGTTCCGGTCCTGGACATTATCAATGATAATTACGCAGAGTCATGTTTACTTGTCGGTAGTGCCGGGCTGTTCCAGGTTACGGATTCGCGTCAGGCCGGTTTCGGCCATCGAACCGATACTCCCAGCTCATCATCGAACATCCGAATCATCCATTTTGTAGTGATTCGAGGTAACGCACAGCACAGCCTTCCGGCATCCGGGTCACCGTGTGATCGATCTCGGCGCGTGGCCGCCGCCCGCGCAGGCGAGCGGACACGCGCCTGGATCGATCCCATGCGTGCCGCCGAGCCGCATTTCGACGTTCGCGACATGGTGGGCGGCATCACCGCACCGACCCTGGTCATCAGCGGCGCCCATGACTTCGCCTGCGGGCCCGCTTGGGCACGTGCAAAACATCTTGATCTACCGCGTGGACGACGTCCCGGTTCGGAGATCGTCTGGTCAGGCGAGGAACTCGGTGAGCGGAAAGGAACGGTGGGAGCGCGGCGGAATCAGGAAATTCCGCCGGTGCGTCGTGTGCACGACAGAATTCAAGCCGGCGCCCGAGGAGCGCGACGAGAAAGGGGCACGCCTAACATCGGGAAACTCGCCGCCCATGGCAAGCCGCACGCGGTTGAAGGTCTCGGTGGTCGGAGCGAAGAGCAGGAAATGCAATCCGGCCGCCTTCTGATCACTGAAATGGTCCCCGGCGGGATCCGGGGTGTAGTGGAACGGATTGTCCAGCGTGGCGAAGTCCCCGCGATTCGTGATGGCCGTATCGACAGGATAGACGTGACCGTAGCTGCTGGTCGTTTGCTCCTGCAGGCGGTTCACCGGCTGCATGCTTCCATTATGGCCGTACGCATGATATTTCTGCACGCCATTCAGGACGTCGGCCTCATTTTGCTCGGGCGGGTCCGCTGTCACCGTCCCGGGCGCGAAGGAGACTCCCGGACGAAACATCGCATGGATACGAGCATCAAAGGTCGGAAATACTTTCGAATACCCAGCGACGAGGTCCGGGAACAGGTGCGAGAGAGGCATGACCGTCCCGTGCTTGGAGTATCCGTTGGGCCATTGGTCGGTCCAGCCGGGCAGCGTCTCGAAGTTGGAGACCGGGACGGAGCTCTCCGCGTCCCGTGCGGACGGCCACCCGACATGCGGTCCAGGGTCGCGGCCTGCAGCGTGCCCGTTGGGCGACGAGCGGACCGGGCTGCCGTTCAGGCTGATCGGGATCGGCGGCGGGCTCCGCGGGCCGGGCGCGAAACGACGGTCACCCGCCACCCAGGCGTTCGGCCCAGTCGACGGGTACCCGCCCGGCGGGCCCGGGGACGGGCTGGTCGACGGGGCGGCTCTCCGGCGGCGCCAACGCGGGCCCGGACTTGTAGAACTTCGAGGTGGTGTAGTCCCAGAACCACTCCTCGCCCGGTTCGAAACTGCGGATCAGCGGGTGTCCCGTCTCTTCGGCGTGCGCCGTGGCGTGCTTGGACGGCGAGTCGTCGCAGCAGCCGATGTGGCCGCAGAGGGCGCAACGCCGCAGGTGCACCCACCAGCCGCCGGCCCCGTCACACTCGACGCAGCCGGTGCCGCTCGGCGGAACGGCGGGGTCGATCGCTTGCTCAGAGCTCATCGCGACTCCTCTGGGGTGTCCGGGTCGGAGGGGGACAGCGGGAGGCGGACCTGGAAACGGGTGTCGCCGGGCACGGACTCGACCCGCAGGTCACCGCCGTGCCGGCCGACGACGATGCGCCACGAGATGTCCAGGCCCAGCCCGGTGCCCTCGCCGACGGGTTTGGTCGTGAAGAAAGGGTCGAAGATGCGGTCACGGATCTCGGGAGGCACGCCGGAGCCGGTGTCGCCGATCTCGACCAGCAGGCGGTCGCCGTCCCATGCGGTGCGCACGGACAGTGTGCCGTCGGCGCCCGTGCCGCCCATGGCGGAGAGCGCGTTGTCGACGAGGTTGGTCCACACCTGGTTGAGCTCGCCGGGGCACGCCGCGACCTCGGGCAGCGTGCGGTCGTAGTCCTTGACGACACTGACGCCCGCCCCGATCTTCTGCGAGAGCATGACCAGCGTGCTGTCGAGCAGGTCATGTACGTCGGTGTGCCGGTATGGCGCCCGGTCGAGCTGCGTATAGTGCTTCGCCGCGTCGACCAGGGCGGAGATCCGGGTGGTCGAGTCCTCGATCTCGTTGAGGAGGAGTTCGGTCTCGACGGTGCAGTTCAGCCAGCGCATGGCCGCGCCGAGCACGTCCGGGGGAACGGCCGCGGCGATCCGGTCCAGCCAGGACGTATCGAAACCGGCCTGAACGAACGTCGGCGCGAGCTGCCATCCGTCGGCGACGCCGTGTTCGTCCAGCCACTCTGTCAGGACGTCCTCCCGGTCCGAAGCCTCCAGCGGGCCGAGAGCGGGGGCCCGTGCGGCGAGTTCGGCGGTGTCCTCCTGAATCCTGGCCAGCGCGTCGACACTGTCCCGCCGGATCGGGTCGGCCGCCATGTCGCCGAGCCCGTGGCGCATTCCGGCCACCCGCTCCCGGAGTTCGGCGGTGGCCCGCACCGCGGCGGCGGCCGGGTTGTTGAGCTCGTGCGTGAGCCCGGCCGTCAGCGACCCGAGGGCCAGCAGGCGCTCGCGCTGGCCGATCGCCTGCTGCGTGTTCTTGGTCCCGAAGAACAGCCCCTCCAGCAGATGGACGGCCATGGGGAACCAGTCGCGCATGATCTCCGCGAAGGTCTCCGCGGGCAGGACGAAGAACCGGGAGGGCACGGTGACCCGCATCGAGTTGTTGTAGACCTGCGGTACCTGGTCGCCCAGGTACGCCTGGAAGGCCCCGGCGTACACGCCGCGCGTGGAGGTGCGGTTGACGTCCACGTCTTCGCCGCCGACGCGGCGTGAGAGCACCACCGTGCCCTCGAAGAGGACGTACAGGTACGCGGCCGGGTCGCCCTCCCGGTAGACCGTGCCCGGGTCGAGCCACTCCGCCCGGCCGTCCCGGCACAGCCGGGCGAGCTGGTCGTCAGAGAGCTTTTCGAAAAGGAACAGGGAGCGCAGTTCTTCCTCGTCGCACCGCGTACCGGGTCGGGTCATGACTGCTCCAGATAGCGGTGCACGAGCATGACGGCCATGGCCCCCTCGCCGACCGCGGAGGCGACCCGTTTGGCGGACTCGGCCCGCACGTCGCCCGCCGCGAACACGCCCGGCACGCTGGTCTCCAGGTGGTAGGGCGGCCGATCCAGCGCCCATCCGGCGGGCGGGCGCCCGTCCGGCGACAGGTCGGGGCCGGTCAGGACGAACCCGTGCCCGTCCCTGAGCACCGTGCCGTGCAGCCAGTCGGTCAACGGCGCGGCCCCGATGAACACGAACATCCACTGGGTCTCCACGGTCTCGGTCTCTCCGCTCACCGTGTTGCGCAGCGTCAGCTTCTCCAGATGGTCCGTACCGTGGACGGCCTCCACGACGGTGTCGGTGCGCACCGAGATCACCGGGGACTCCGTGACCCGCTGGAGTAGATAGTGCGACATCGAGGCGGCCAGCGATGACCCGCGCACCACCAGGGTGACGGACTTGGCACCCCGGGCAAGGAACATCGCGGCCTGGCCGGCCGAGTTCGCCCCGCCGACGATGTACACGTCCTGCCCCTGGCACGCGGGAGCCTCGGTCAGCGCTGATCCGTAGTACACCCCGCACCCGGTCAACTCGGTGACGCCCGGAACGTCCAACTGCCGGTACGACACGCCCGTCGCCAGGATCACGCAGTGCGCGGAGACCTCGGAACCGTCCGAGAACCGGAGTGTGCGTGCCGCGCCCCGCACCTCCAGCGCGGTGACCTGGCGCGCCGTCAGCAACTCGGCCCCGAACTTCGCCGCCTGACGCCGCGCCCGATCGGTGAGCTGTGCCCCGGAGACGCCGTCCGGGAAACCGAGGTAGTTCTCGATGCGCGAGCTCTGACCTGCCTGGCCGCCGGTCGCCTCACGCTCGACCAGGACCGTCCGCAGCCCTTCGGATGCCCCATACACCGCCGAGCCCAGGCCGGCCGGTCCGCCACCGACG
This sequence comes from Microtetraspora sp. AC03309, assembly GCF_020826795.1. NCBI lineage: Bacteria > Bacillati > Actinomycetota > Actinomycetes > Streptosporangiales > Streptosporangiaceae > Microtetraspora > Microtetraspora sp. AC03309. The sequence goes on from NZ_JADDIL010000067.1 coordinate 39,561, forward strand.
ACGACAAGGTCGTAGAAGTCGGCCGCCGGGGTCGTCGACAGCCCCACCCGGCCCGCCAGTTCACGCTCCTCGGGCTCCACGAGCGCGGTGCCGTCCGGGGTGACCACCAGCGGCAGCCGAAGCCCGTCCTGGCCCGCGGCGTGGAGCAGGCGCCGGCCTTCCGGTTCGTCGGAGGAGTACCAGCGGTAGGGAACCTGGTTGCGGGCCAGGAACTCCCGGATCTGCGAGGAGCGTGCCGACCAACGGTGACCGACCACTTTGGTGGTGGGCGTCTCCTTGCCGTCGGTGACCCGCCAGGACTCCAGCAGGTCGTCCACCACCGGATAGAGCTTCTCCTCCGGCGGGGCCCACGGCTTGAGCAGGTAGTGGTCGAGGTCGACGACGTTGATGGCGTCGATCGCGGCGCCGGTGTCGGCATAGGCGGTGAGCAGCACGCGCCGGGCGCCGGGGAACAGGTCGAGGGCCTGCTCCAGGAACTCGACGCCGTTCATCCGCGGCATGCGGTAGTCGGCCAGGAGCACCGCGACGTGGCTGCCCCGCAATTTCAGCTCGCGCAGAGCCTCCAGCGCCGACTCGCCGGACTCGGCACGGACCACGCGGTACCGGTCGCCATAGCGTCGGCGCAGGTCACGGGCGACGGCGCGGGACACCGCCGGGTCGTCGTCCACGGTCAGGATGACCGTACGCGCTGCGTCGACGGCTTCCGCCATGTTTCACCTCCGGCACTTGTCAGCTCACGATACGACCCGCGCGGCGGACCACGGTCATCCGGTCCGCGTCCCTCAGCAGCGGCGTCACCAGACCCTGCGGGCGGTTGGCCGGGCCAAGCTGCGGTTCGGGGCGCGAAACTGCTCCTCGGGCCGTTCCCGTCCACACTCGTACCGCCTGGAGAGGTGACGATCGTGTCCCAGTACGTCACCGTGAGGGCATACCCGGCGAGGGTCGCGCCCACGGCGTTCCCCGCCACGTGGAAGAGGGCGCGATCAAGGGTTGATCGTTCAGATGTTCGAGGAGTCCTGATGCATGACGACCGCAATCTGGTCGAAGCCCGGCTCAAGCGCGTGCTCGACGAGCGCATCCGTCCGGCCGTGTACCCCGAGTCCGTGCCGCTCGACGTGGCCGTCTGGCACGCGCCCGGCGAGCCGGTGCCGGTCGCCGAGGGCCTGTCGGCCGTCCCGGAGCCGATAGCGGTCGGGGACGGCTGGGGCGCGCCATGGGGCACCAGCTGGTTCACCGTCACCGGCACGGTGCCCGCCGCGTGGGCGGGACGCACCGTCGAGGCGATCCTCGACCTCGGCTTCGACGAGAACATGCCCGGCTTCCAGTGCGAGGGGCTCGTCTACCGCCCCGACGGCACCCCGGTGAAGGGGCTCAACCCGCGCAACCAGTGGGTACGCGTCGCGGCGCCGGTGGAGGGCGGCGAGGAGGTGCGGCTGCACATCGAGGCCGCCTCCAACCCTGTCATCCTCGGCTACCACCCCTTCCAGCCGACGAAACTCGGCGACAAGGAGACCGCGGGGACGGAGCCGCAGTACCGCCTGGCCCGGATGGACCTGGCCGTCTTCGACGAGACGGTGTGGCGGCTCGTGATGGACCTGGAGGTGCTGGGCGAGCTCATGCGGGAACTGCCGGTCGAGGGCGCCCGCCGCTGGGACATCCTGCGCGCCGTCGACCGGGCGCTCGACGCGGTCGACCCGCAGGACGTGAACGGCACCGCGTCCGCCGCCCGCGAGCGGCTCGCCGGAGTCCTGGCCACGCCCGCCGAGCCGTCCGCGCACCGGATCAGCGCCGTCGGCCACGCGCACATCGACTCGGCCTGGCTCTGGCCGCTCCGCGAGACCGTGCGCAAGGTCGCCCGCACCACGTCCAACATGACCGCGCTGCTCGACGACGAGCCGGACTTCGTCTTCGCCATGTCGCAGGCGCAGCAGTGGGCCTGGGTGAAGGAGCACCGGCCCGAGGTGTGGTCCCGGGTGACCAGGGCGGTGTCCGCCGGACGGTTCGTCCCGGCCGGTGGCATGTGGGTGGAGTCCGACACCAACATGCCGGGCTCGGAGGCGATGGCCCGGCAGTTCGTCCACGGCAAACGGTTCTTCCTGGACGAGTTCGGCATCGAGAACGACGAGGTGTGGCTGCCCGACACGTTCGGCTTCGCCGCCGGTCTCCCCCAGGTCATCAAGGCCGCGGGGTCGAGGTGGCTGCTCACCCAGAAGATCTCGTGGAGTCGGACCAACACGTTCCCGCACCACACCTTCCTCTGGGAGGGCATCGACGGCACCCGGATCTTCACGCACTTCCCGCCCGTCGACACCTACAACTGCTCGATGAAGGGCAGCGAGATCGCCCACGCGGCGCGCAACTTCAAGGACAAGGGCGTCGCCCGGCACTCCCTCGCCCCCACCGGCTGGGGCGACGGGGGCGGCGGCACCACCCGTGAGATGGTGGCCAAGGCGGCCCGGATGCGCGACCTGGAGGGCTCGGCCACCGTCACCTGGGAGACGCCCGCCGCGTTCTTCACCAAGGCCGAAGCCGAATACTCCGATCCGCCCGTCTGGGTCGGCGAGCTCTACCTCGAACTCCACCGCGCCACGCTCACCAGCCAGGCCAGGACCAAGCAGGGCAACCGGCGCAGCGAGTCCCTGCTCCGCGAAGCCGAGCTGTGGGCCGCGACCGCCGCCGTACGGACCGGACACCCGTACCCGTACGAGCAGCTTGACCGGCTCTGGAAGACCGTGCTGCTCCACCAGTTCCACGACATCCTGCCCGGCTCGTCCATCGCCTGGGTGCACCGCGAGGCCGAGAGGACCTACGCTGTCGTGGCCGACGAACTCGGCGGCATCATCGACGCGGCGCAGCGTGCCCTCGCCGGTGACCCGGGCGGAGACCTGCCGCTCCTCTTCAACTCCGCGCCGCACACCCGCGAGGGCGTCGCGGCCGGGGGTGCCTCCGCGCCTCTCGCCGCCGGCGGCGGCACCGGCGTCCGCCCGCGTGACGGAGGCGGCCACCTCCTCGACAACGGCCTGCTCCGCGTGGAGATCGACGGGCGCGGCCTGGTCGTGTCGGCGTACGACCTCGCCGCCGAGCGGGAGGCCGTCGCACCCGGCCGGGCGGCCAACCTGCTGCAGATCCACCCCGACTTCCCCAACATGTGGGACGCCTGGGACGTGGACGAGTTCTACCGCAACACGGTCACCGACCTGGTGGACGCCGACGAGGTGGTGCCCGGGGAGCAGCCGGGCTCGGTCCGCGTGACCCGCTCGTTCGGCCGCTCGACGGTGACCCAGCTGCTCAGCCTCTCGCCCGGCGCCAAGCGGCTCGACATCCTGACCGAGGTCGACTGGCACGAGAGCGAGAGGTTCCTCAAACTGGCCTTCCCCCTGGACCTGCGTGCCGAGCGGTACGCCTCGGAGACCCAGTACGGCCACGTCTACCGGGCGACGCACACCAACACGAGCTGGGAGACCGCCAAGTTCGAGGCGTGCAACCACCGCTTCGTGCACCTGGAGGAGCCCGGCTGGGGCGTGGCACTGGTCAACGACTCCACCTACGGCCACGACGTGACCCGCGCGGTCCGCGCGTCGGACGGCGGGACGACCACCACGCTGCGAGCCTCCCTGCTCCGCGCGCCCCGCTTCCCCGACCCCGAGACCGACCAGGGCGTGCACCGGTTCCGGCACGCGCTCGTGCCGGGCGCGACGATCGGCGACGCGGTCCGCGAGGGCTACGTCATCAATCTGCCCGCGCGGCGGATGCGCGGCGACGCCGAGGTCGCCCCGCTGGTGACGATCGACGACGACGCGGTCGTCGTGACCGCCGTCAAACTCGCCGACGACGGCAGCGGCGACGTGATCGTACGGTTCCACGAGGCGCACGGCGGCCGGGCCCGGGCCACCCTGACCGCGGGCTTCCCGATCACCGGCGTGGTGGCGACGGACCTGCTGGAGCGGCCCATCGCGGAGCCGCGGCGGCACGGCGACACGGTGCCCCTGACACTCCGCCCGTTCGAACTGGTCACGCTGCGGCTGAAGCGCTAGCCGTCACTCTCGGGTCATCGGCTTCAACCGCGACATCGGCTGGAATCCGGACACGAGGCTCACCTACACCGTCACGCTGACCTCCGCGGGCCTGGTCGGCAGGGTGCAGAGCACGTTCACGTTCTCCGACGGCCTCGACGAACTGGTGGGGCGGGTGGTGACCTATGCCCCGGCGGTCGCGAAGGCGCGCTGCCAGGCGTCGTAGCCGCCGATCAGGTCGGCCACCCGCTCTCGCCCCTCGTGCTCCAGCAGGCCGGCCGCGATGGCCGAGCGGGCGCCGCCCGCGCAGTAGACGACGACGGGACGGTCGGCCGGCACCTCGGAGAGCCGCCCGGCGAGCTGCGCGAGCGGGATGTTCACCGATCCCTCGATGGCGCCGCCCGCGACCTCGCCCTCGTTGCGCACGTCGACGAGCAGCGGCGGCTCCGCCCCGGCGAGCGCCTCGCGCAGCTCGCGCGCGGTGACCCGCGTGGAGTGCGCCACCTCGCCGGGCACGGCGAGGAAGGCGGCCTCGGGCTCGCGCAGATATCCGGTGACCGTGTCGAAGCCGATCCTCCCCAGGCGGGTCACCACCTCCTCCTCACGATCCTGCGGGGCGATGACGACGATCTCGCTGCCCGGCTTGACCACCATGCCGACCCGTTCGGCGAACCGTCCGTCGGCCGGGACGCCGATCGAGCCGCGCAGGTGGGCGAGGGCGAAGTCCTGGGAGTCACGGGCGTCGACGACAACGGCGCCCGCCGCCCGCGAGGCCAGGAAGTCCTCCTGCGACAGCGGCCGGACGTGCGCGGCCACGTCGAGCAGTTCGTGGTTCTTCCGGTTCAGCACGGCGTCGTAGACGAAGTAGCCGGGCGCGGGCGGCTGGCCCTCCGTGACGATGGCCAGGAACTCGTCCTCGCTCATCGGCGCGCACGCGTAGTTGGTCAGCCGTTGCATGCCGATGGTCGACTGCCGCTCCGTCGAGAGGTTCTTGCCGCAGGCCGAGCCCGCGCCGTGCGCCGGGAACACCCGCACCGCGTCCGGCAGCCCCATCAGCTTGTGCTGGACGCTGTCGTACAGCATCCGGCCGAGCTGGTCGGCCGTCATGCCGAGCGAGGCGAGCAGATCCGGCCGCCCCACGTCGCCGATGAACAGCGCGTCTCCCGTGAGCACGCCGTAGGGCACCGTGTCGGAGGCGTGCTCGTACACCAGGATGCTGATCGACTCCGGCGTGTGCCCGGGGGTCTCCATGATCTCCAGGACGACGTCGCCGAGCTCGATGCGCTCGCCGTCGGTGAGCGTGCGGATGGGGTACTCGGCCTCGGCCCGATGTCCGTAGCCGATCCAGGCGCCCGTGCGCGCGGCCAGCTCGAGGTGGCCCGCGATGAAGTCGGCGTGGAAGTGGGTGTTGATCACGCCCTCGATCCTCAGCCCGCGCGCCTGCGCGTCCGCGATGTACTCGGACACGTCGCGCCTGGGGTCCACCACTACGGCCCGGCCGGTCTCCCGGTCACCGATCATGTACGAGGCCTGCGAGAGGCAGTCCAGGTAGTACTGCGTGAAGAACATGTCCGTCCTCCTGCGGTTCGATGGGGTTGCTTCACTATACCCCGGGGGGTATCTGACTCGGTCGGGACTTCAGTCCCTATTTCGGGGATGCCCCTTGGTCAGTCAGGGGTTCCTCGGAGCGGCCGGCCGCCACCGGGCGCGTCTCGTACATGCGCACCGCGACGACCAGCCCGGACAGTCCGGTGAGCGCGGCGACGGTCCAGACCGCGGCGGGAATCCCGTACAGGTCCGCCACGACTCCGGCGAGCAGGGCACCCACGGCGAATCCGCCGTCACGCCACAACCGGTACACCCCGACCGCCCGGGCTCGCCAGGCGGGGTGGGCGACGTCGCCGACGGCGGCGAGCAGGGTCGGGTAGACCATGGCCGTGCCGAGGCCGAGCAGGATCACGGCCGCCACCCACACGGGAAGCGACGTGCCCACGGCGACCACGGCGAGGGCGACGGCCTGCGTCGCCATCCCACCGACGATCAGCCACTTGCGGCCGATCCGGTCCGACAGCGCGCCGGTGGCCAGTTGCCCGAAGCCCCAGACGGCCGGATAGAGGGCGGCGAGCAGTCCGATCCCGGCGGTCGAGACGCCGTGAGCGGCGAAGAGGATCGGAAACAACCCCCAGGCCAGGCCGTCGTTCAGGTTGTTCACCATGCCCGCCTGGGAGGCGGCGGAGAGCGCCGGTTCCCTGAAGCTGGTCAACATCAGGATCCGGCGGGTGCTCAGCGGGCTCACCGCCGTCCCCGCCTCGTGGTGGGCGTGCCCCCGGGTCTCCCGTACGGCGAGCGTCGACAGGCCGAGCCCCAGGGCGGCGTAGGCGGCGCCCAGCAGGAACGGCGTCGGCCGCAGGCCGTACTCTCCGGCGAGATAGCCGGTGGCCATCGCCGTGACCGCGACCGCGACGTACCCGGCTGCCTCGTTGAGTCCCATGGCCAGGCCGCGGCGCTCCGGACCGACCAGGTCGATCTTCATGACGACGGTGGTGGACCAGGTCAGGCCCTGGTTCACCCCCAGCAACACGTTGGCGGCGATCACCCAGCCCCAGCTCGGCGCCCAGATGAGCAGCAGCGGCACCGGCAGGCCGATCAGCCACCCCGCGACCAGCACGGGCTTCCTGCCGTACCGGTCGGACAGGGTTCCGGCGAGGAAGTTCGTGATCGCCTTGACCGCGCCGAAGGCGAGGATGAACGTGAGCACGCCGATGTAGGCGTTCAGGTGGAAGGTCTGCCCGGCGAGCAGCGGCAGCACCGTTCGCTCCTGGCCGAGCATCCCGCCGACCAGCGCGTTGACGGCGACGAGCAGGGTGAACTGGGCGAGGTTGGCCCGCAGCCCCAGGCTCGGCGGACGGACGGCGCCCATGCCGTCCGTCGCGCGAGCCGGCCCGGGGGGCTGGGGCGGTCTCCGTGCCATGTCAGCGCCGGGCGGGCTGCCCGGCCACGTGGCGGCGGATCTCCGCCATGTCGAGCGTCCGGACCTGCGCGATGAGGTCGTCGAGCACGGGTTCAGGCAGCGCCCCGGGCTGGATGGCGACGACGACACCGTCCCGGATCGCCATCAGGGTCGGGATGGAGGTGATACGGAACGAGGTCGCCAACTCCTGCTCCGCCTCCGTGTCGACCTTGCCGAAGACGATGTCGGGATTGCGCGCGGCCGCCGCCTCGAAGACCGGAGCGAACCGGCGGCACGGGCCGCACCAGGCCGCCCAGAAGTCCACCAGCACGATGCCCTCCGCGGTGACCGTCGTGCTCCAGTTGTCCTTGGTCAGTTCGGTGACCATGCCCTTCCTCTCTCTTTGGCCGTGGGGGGTCTCTCCGCCCGCCGGGTGTCAGCCACGGTTGGCCTCGGGGACGCGCACCGCCCGGCGCCCCCGCCCCTTCTCTTTCCTGAGGAGCAGGTACGTGACGACCGCCAGGACCGGCACGCCGCCGGCGAGCAGCGCCGCGACGCCCCACATCGTGTGGAACAGCGCCGGCGGCGCCTGCTGGACGAGCACGAAGCCGCCCATCACGAGAACGAACCAGCCGAAGCCCTTGCGCAGGCGGTCCGCCTGGATCCGCCCGGCGAGCCGCCCTCCCACCAGCCCGCCGACGACAGCGGCCGCGGTCACGGGAAGAGCGGTCGTCCAGTCGATGGGGACGGTCTGCAGGTATCCGGCGAGCCCGGCGAGCGACTTCAACGCGATCACGACCAGCGAGGTGCCGACGGCCATGCTCATGGGCATTCCGCCGAGCAGCACGAGCGCGGGGACGACGAGGAAGCCGCCGCCCGCGCCGACCAGGCCGGTGACCAGTCCGACGACGACACCCTCGGCCAGCACGTGCGCGATGGGCAGGTCCGTGTGCGCCGACGCCCGCTCGGGCACCGTGCGGCCGCGGATCATCGCGGCCGCGGTGGCCAGCATCATCAGCGCGAACGCGGCCAGCAGCACGGCGGACGGCAGGTGCGGCCCGATCAGGCCACCGCCGTACGCGCCCGCCATGCCGGCCACGCCGAAGATCAGGCCGGTCTTCCACCGGATCCGTCCGGCGCGGGCGTGCCCGACGGCGCTGACCGCGCTGGTCACAGCCACGACGAACAGGGACATCGCGATCGCCGCCTTGGCCGGCACGCCCGCGAGGTAGACGAGCAATGGCACGGTCAGGATCGACCCTCCACCGCCGAACAGGCCGAGCGTCAGGCCGACCACCACGGCGCCGGCAAGGGTCAGGGCGAGCATGGAATTCCTTCCCTTCATACCCCGGGGGGTATATAGGAGACAGTCCGCTCCGCCGTACGGCGGAGCCGGGGGTCAGGCCCTGGAGCGCGCGGGCCTGCGGATGCAGGCCATGGCCTCGTCGACGTCGACTCTTCCGCGGTTGTACGGCAGCCTGGAGAGCAGCATCCCCATCGCGCAGGTGTCGGTCAGCGCGGCGAAGGTCAGCCCCGCGCCGACGAAGGCGCCCACGAAACGCGCACCGGGCAGCCACAGGTCCGCCACGATCGACGTGAGCACGATGCCGCCGGCCACAAGGCGGACCTGACGCTCCAGGCTCCACTTCTGCCGGCCGCGCACGACGGGCGCTCCCGAGGCGATCCAGGCGTTCATGCCGCCGGAGAGCACGACCGTGTCGGGCAACCCGGCTTCGCACAGCTTGTTCTGCGCCTGGGTGGCCCGGCCGCCCGACTGGCAGATCAGCATCATCGCGCCGCCGGCGTCCGCGACGATCTGCCGCAGATGGGCGTCCACCTGGTCAAGCGGCAGGTTGACCGCACCCTGGATGTGCGCGGTCTCGAACTCGGCCGCGGTCCGTACGTCGACGACGAGCACGTCCGGGTTGGACGCGATCAGAGCGCGCGCGCTGGCGGGGTCGATGGTCTGGGATGGGCGGTCCACGCTCATTGGTATCTTCTCTTTCCTCAGCGTCTCGCGGCGGACCCGCGAGAGGTCATGGCGCGGCCGGTCAGGCCGCGTGGCGGGCGGCCTTCGCGGCGACGACGTCGGGGATGCCCGCGCGGTTCAGCACCACGGCCCGGTAGCCCTGGCGGGCGAGCAGGGTCGCGGCGATCGCCGCGCGGCGGCCGGAGCCGCACGCCACGAGCACCGGGCGGTCCCTGTCGAGCTCGGCGGGGACGCCCTCGGCGACCAGCTCGGGAAGGAAGCGCTCCACGGCTCCCCCGAGACGTACGGCGGCGCGCTCGTTCGGCATCCGCACGTCCAGCACCTGGGCGTCCGGCCGCTCCACCAGCGCGACGAAGGCCGTCAGATCCACCAGCTCGAACCGCGCGGTCGCGGCCGGGCCGAGATCGCGCACCACGCCCCGCACGCTGTCGATCCCGATCCGGGCGAGCTGCGTGACCGCCTCGGCGACATCCTGGCCGCGCTCCGCGACCAGGACCAGAGGCGACCCGTACGGCAGCAGCCACCCGGCCCAGCTCCCGAAGTCGGTGCCCTCCTCGATGCCGACCGAGCCGGGCAGGAAGCCCTCCGCCTGCGCCTTCCTCGGGCGGATGTCCACCACGTGGGCGTCGTCGGGCACGTCGGCGACCGCCAGTTCGGGAACCTCGATCGCGGGCATCGGCGGCACCCCGAGCGTGTTGGCCGGGCCCATGTACGCGTAGAAGGCCGGGATCGGCATGGGCGCGGCGAGCAGCTCGTCGGCCAGCCGGTCGGCATCGTCGATGGCCAGCAGCGGGTTCGTGCCGATCTCGTCACCGATCGTGGAGGTGTAGCGGCCCGCGCCGCTCGCGGTGCAGAACGACCCTTCGCCGTGCGTCGGGAAGAGCTCGACCTGCGGCGGCAGCGCCGCGAGCCGCCGCAGCGAGCCGTACTGGAGCCTGGCCAGGGTGCGCGCCCGGGCCGTTCCCAGCAGGTCGGGGCGGCCGGCCGAGGCCACCAGGAGGCTGCCGCCGGAGAAGACCGCGGTCGGCTCGCCGTCGATCAGCACGAGGTAGCTGGTGTGCTCCGGCGTGTGGCCGGGCGTGTGGATCGGGCGGATGGCGAGCCCGTCGTCCCCGCTGATCTCCTCCAGGTGGAAGGCCGGCGTGTGGCGGTAGGCCGGCGCGGCGGCGGCGGGCAGAACCAGCTCGGCGCCGGTGCGAAGGGCGGCCTGCTCCCCGCCGGAGACGTAGTCGTTGTGCAGGTGGGTCTCCAGCACGAAGCGGAGCTCCACGTCGCGGTCGGCGGCGGCTCGCAGGAACCGGTCGATGTCGCGCTGGGGGTCGACGAGCACCCCCTTGCCCTCGTGCGTGAGCAGGTAGGTCTGGTCGCCGAGGCCGGGAGTGCGGAAGGACAGGATCTCCACGGTTACCTCACTTTCACAGGGGAAAATACCCCCGGGGGTATCAAGGTCACAAAAAGCGGCCGGCAAGGCCGCCGACGGCAGGCGAGCGCCGTCCGGGATTCGGGAACGATCAGCGAGAAGGGCGGGCGGGAAGGGCTGCCGAACCACGGTCAGACCGCACCCGCGACCACCCGGCCTCCGGCGTGCATCCACCCCTTGGTGCCGCCAGCCACCGAGTACGCCTCGATCCCGGCGCGGCGCAGGATCGCGGTGCCCGCGCGGCTCCGGTTCCCCGAGGCGCAGATGACATAGACGGCGCCGTCGCGCGGCACCTCCGAGATCCGCCCCGGCAGACGGTCCAGCGGGATCGGCAGCGCGTTCGGCACATGGCCCGCGGCGAACTCGTCCATTTCGCGGACATCGACCACCGTCGCGCCGCCGCGGTACGCCTCGGCGAAGCGGGCGAGATCGACTTCGGGGCTCATGCGGTTTCCAAACATGGCGGTTACCCCCGGGGGTATATGAAGGTCATAGCGAAACGGCTGGGGACAGCCGGTCACGCGAGGGCGAGGAACGGCTTCTCCAACTCGGCGGCACTCATCGCGAGCACACCGGCGAGCCGGCCATGCGCACGCCGCAGGCGAGTCACCGCGCCACCGACGTTCGCCTCATCCATTCGCACGCGGTCAATATACCCAGGGGGGTATGTCCGCGCAAATCTGGGTCAGGCGGCGTCGTAGACGAGGAGCCCGTCGTCGAGAAGGCGGGCGCCCGCGGTGGGCGGGTGTTCGGTGAGCCGCCCGTCATGGGCCAGGTGCAGTACGGGGACCTGGTGGACCAGCACGGCGTAGTCGGCGATGATCCGCCGATGGCAACGCCACCAGACCGCCTCGCTGCACATGATCGCGGTACGGGTGGCCGCCGCCTGGTCCAGGAGCTCCTTCAGGGCGGCGTGGAACTCCGGTCCGCGGCTGTAGCCGGCGTACCCCCGGAAGGAGTCGTTCCGCCAGAACGTGTCGGGCGAGTCCGGAGCCGGCGTGCGGAAACCGCCGAGCCGCCTCTCCCACCGGTAGCCGATCCCCTCCCCCGGCAGCCAGGCGGAGAGCTCGTGCCTGCCCACGTGGGGGACGCGCCGGCTCCCGGGCGCGGTACGGACGTCCACGACGGCCTCCGCGTCCACGCCGTGAAGAAGGGCGGCGATCAGGGTCCGGGAGGCGGTGCCGTGACCGAAGGTGAGCAGCGGAGGCGTCTGGACGCGGCCGGCGAGCGACGGACGCAGGTCGGCGGTAGCCACCAGCGGCGCATACCCGGGGCCCGAGCGCCAATCGCCGGATCAAGACGCCGCCGGAAGTCACCCGGCGGTACGGCGGCCGAACCGGTGCTCCCTCCGGAGTGATCGGCCAGTTGGGGATCGGCCGAGTCCGCGTCGCGGCGTGCCCTGCCGGCCCACGCGACGGCGACGTCCAGCGTGGTGCGTGCTTTTCACCAGTCCCGGGCGGCGACCAACTCTTCCGCGTCCGCCTCCGCGAACCCGTATGCCGACGCCACGAACCAGAAATCCTCGGCGATCATCTCTCGTGCAGTGGTCTCGATCCCACTGCCGGCCGCCTCGAAATCCGCCTCCAACGTGTTGAACTCCTCTGTCGCGGCCTCCGTGAGCACGTACAGCGCCGCCAGATCCGGCGGCCGCTCGGCCTCTATCCGCTCACACAGCCTCAGCAGGATCGCTTTCCCCTTGTCAACGACGTGATCCGGGAAGTACCCGTCCTCGTACATGCCCCTGAGAAACGCATAGGTGACCACCTGCTGGTTCGTGGGCGACACGGCAATCTCCTGTTCTGTACGAACGGCCGGTGTCTCGATACTGCACTGCGCCACCGACAACGCTCGTCGGGGTCACGGCGGACATGATGCGCCAGATCGAACTCAGATATCGGAGTAAGGGCCGCCACGAACCGCGGGCGAGCATCATAGAGACGGACACCATGCATGGATGATCGTCATGGGGATGGGTCATGAGGCTCCGCCGGTACCGTCGACTGCCGCTCCGCGTATCGTTGCCCAAGCGTTCCCTCGGGCGCTGGATCGTGGTCGCGGTCGGTCTGGGTGTGCTCGTGGCGGCGCTCGCCGCCGCCGCCGAACCGTATCTGCGGACCCGGGAGTTTCGCGAGGCCGTGGCGTGCGAGCGGGGCGCCGGCGATTGTATCGGTAACGAGCCGGGCTCCATTGTCGGGCGGCGTACCTACACCACGACGTCGACGAACACCGACGCCAATGGCACCACGACCACGACCACGACCACCCACTACGAGGTCACCTGGCGGCGGGCCAACGGTTCCCGGCAGACCCGCGACGTGTCGTCGAGCTTCTACAGCAAGGCCCGGGAGGGACAACCGGCCACACTGCGGCTCTGGCGCGGGGAGGTCGTCGGCGTGGCGGTGATGGGTGAAACACAGTGGTTCCTGCCGGAGTCCGGCAGGACGCTCGGCTACTCGCTGTCCCTGGCCTTCTTCGGGCTCGGGGTCCTGCTGTGGGGGCTGCTGTTCGGCTGGTGGGACGGGGTCTTCATGCTCGCCTTCCGCACCTTCGCCTGGATGTTCATGAGTATCGTGCCGGTGAGCGTGACGACGGATGCCTTGGCCTACGGCCTGGACACCGGGGTCGGTCTCGTCATGGAGATCGTGTTCGGCGTCTTCTTCACCGGGATCGCCGGGTGGATGCTTCTCGGCTCGCTCGACGAGTGGTGACCGGCGTGACCGGCCGGTCCACCATGCCGGAACGGCGGCGCCGTGAATGGTCGCCAGGGCGTAAGGCGGCGAGGTCGTGGCCCAGCCGAGCCGACAGCTCGCGCACAAGGCCGAGGGGCGGCGTCGGTGAGACGGTGCCGGGCAGGCCGAGGCCACAACATCACTCCGTACGGCGGTCGTAGTGGGAACACGCCGATAGGGCGTGTCACCAGGCGTTCGATCTGTCTGTTGTTCAGCTGGGTGCCGTGAGCTCAAGGATCTTCTTGGGCGGCTCGACGGCCGGTGTGGTCAGGAGGGTCGTGCTGGAGCTTGGTGAGCTCGGTGGACTCTCTGATCAGTTGATCCGCCAGGTGTCGCCACCGAGGAGCAGGTCGGCGAGCTGGCCCTTGCCCTTGTCGGCGGTGGCCTGCTCGAGCTGCTCGCTCATGAGCGTGTCATACGCCGGGCGGT
>NZ_JADDIL010000068.1:0-52932 GCF_020826795.1 Microtetraspora sp. AC03309
CACGGTCTTACGCCGGCCTCCACAAACCCCCGCCTCCGCGCCCCGCTCTCCCGCCGTACGACACACCCCTTGTCCGAAGGTCCCGGCGACCGCGGGCTCACCGCACATCACCCCGCCTAGCCCCGCCCAGCCCAGCCCAGCCGGGTTGACGCTCCGCCGACCCCTCTCCATGAGGCGGTCGGGCGCCGCACGCCGAAGGCTTTACCGGCCCGCACACAACCTGAGCCTCCACGGACCGGTCCTCGGCGGCGCACTGAAACGTCTTTACATTCGTTTTCATCGCAAATCTGATGAAAACAGACGAATCACTCAAGCGTGATGATCTTGCATCGGGATTTTTTCGGTCAAACTGTGATTCATCTCACATCGAGCTGCTGGACCGATCCAGCATGTGGACATACCGGCCGGTCGGCCACTCGGGTCTTGATCAGCAGAAACAGGCCGAAAACTCAGGCGGGATAACTAGGACGTCGCGACCATCGCTATCGGTTCCACCGATCTGCGGCTTTTCGATCGACTTCCCTCACAGCAACCCCTTAGGTAGCTTATTTACCAACCCTTTACTGACGCATGGGACGCAGATGACGCCCCACGACAGACCAAGGAGAAACCCTTGAAGCGCTCTCTCGCCTTCGGTGGCCTCGTCGCCACCGCTGGTCTGCTGGCCGCAGGTCTGGCCGCTCCCGCCCAGGCCGCCGGCGACACTGTCCCGTCGGTCGTCCTGGCCAACACCAACCTGGCCGCCCAGGAAATCGCCGCGTTCTGGTACGGCGAGAACAAGGCCAACCTGATCGGCGCCACGCCGTACGACGTCGAGACCAAGGTCGTCGCCAAGCACGTGTCGACCGGCGGACCCGCCGCCGACACGAAGCCCGGTGTCGTGCCCGCCATCGGCGACGAGAAGAAGGCGGCGTCCAAGTCCAAGAACGTCAACCTGCCCAAGACCACCGGCAAGGTGTTCTTCATCGGCGGGGACGGCAGGCCGCACTGGTGCACCGCCACCTCCGTGCAGGCGAACTACCGCAACCTGGTCGCCACGGCCGGGCACTGCGTCTACGACACCGAGTCGAACAGCGCGACGCTCGACAAGTGGGTCTTCATCCCGGGCTACTACCAGGCCAAGACCCCGTGGGGCATCTACGTCGGCAAGCAGGCCTTCACCCACTACGACTACGACGTCTACGAGGACGGCGACCGCAACTACGCGTTCGTCACCGTCTACAACGGCGTCCTGCCCGAGAGTGTGAGCGCCGACCGTCACTACGTCTCGAAGGTGTTCCGGACCCGCGCTGAGGCGGAGAAGGAGCTTCGCCGGCTCGAGAACGACAAGACCACCGGCTGGTCGGACCTCCGGGTCGTCCCCGTGACGAAGCCCGGCAAGCCCGGCCACGGTGGCGGTCACGATGGCGGCCACGGTGGCGGTCACGGTCGCGACCACGATGACAAGAACGACAAGCGCGGTGGCGACCACGGCCACAACGACGGCTACCAGATCGCCGTCACCGTGTCGGAGTTCCAGAGCCTGAACCGGAACAAGGACCTCACCGGCAACGGCCCCTGGGCCGACGGCACGGGCGCCAGCGACCCCGTCGAGATCAGCCGGGAAGAGTACCGCTCCGACAGGGACGCGTACGTCAGCCGTGACGGGAAGACCCTGTACTTCCGCAAGGCGGTCGACGGCAAGCCCGGCGAGGGCCCCGGCAAGCCCGGCGGTGGCAAGCCCGGTGACGGCAAGCCCGGTGACGGCAAGCCTCGCGGTGGCCAGGACGAGGCTCCGAGCACCGCGCCGAGCACCGACCCGAGCACCGCTCCCAGCACCGCTCCCAGCACCGCGCCGAGCACCGCGCCGGACCAGGCTGACGAGCGCAAGGGCGACCACGGCCGCGAGTACAAGTACTTCAAGCGGACCTTCTGGGCGAAGTACTACGGCTGGCAGGTCGTGGGCAAGAAGCTGTCCATCGGCCTCAAGGACGTCGGCCGCCTCGGCGACAACGTCGGCGGTCAGGGCCTGGCCTACAACCAGAAGATCGGCAAGCCGGTCTTCGTGTTCGGTTACCCGAGCGGGTCGCACCCCGACGGCAACTACGCCTACACCGGCAAGACCCTCAAGTGGAGCTACGGCAAGACCTTCGCCGCCTCCGCTGCCGCGATCAAGGGCGAGGAGCTCGTCGGCGTCAAGTCCTCCTTCACCGGCGAGGGCTCGATCGGTTCGTCCTGGCTGCTCAACTACAAGAGCGACCGTCGTCTCGGCTACCTGAACGGTGTCACCATCGGTCTGGCCGACACCGACAAGAACAACCGCATCGACACCAGCGTCTCCCCGTACTTCGACGGCGAGCTGTACGGCGTCTACAAGGCCGCGGCCAACCTCTGGTCCGGCAAGATCGTCTGATCACCGATCAGCGATCTGAGCTGAGGTAAAACTCAGCCCTTCCGCGACGACGAAGGGGCCCGGCATCCAGCCGGGTCCCTTTTTCGTGTCCGGAGGCTTCGCGTCCTGAGGCGGTGTGGCCGGCCGTCACCGCCGGGGGTGAGTTGTAGCCGACGTCGAACAGCCGGCGCGGGTGGGCCCGTGCGTCAGCGCGAGAAGCGGCTGATCAGGAGGGTCAGCCGCCGGTCGTGGTCCTCGCGCGGGAGTCTGCCACCACGCATGAGCGTCATCAGTCCGTGCAGGCCGCTCCAGAAGGTCTCGGTGAGCAGGCCCAGGTCGTCGTCACCGGCCTGTGGTCGTATGGCCTCGCTCAGCTCGCCGAAGGCCGCGTGCAGTGCGGCCGGTGCTTCGGGGGTGGCGAACGGCAGGTCGACGGCCCGGCTGAACATGGCGTCGTACAGCGCGGGTCGCCGGTCGGCGAACGCGGCGTAGGCGGCGCTGACGTCGGCGAGGGCCTTTCGGGGATCCGCCGCCGCCGCACGGGCCGCGCGCAGCTCGGCGGCCAGGTCGGCGAAGCCCTCCACCGCGACCGCGGCCATGATGGCGTCCATGCTCTTGAAATGGCTGTAGAGCACGGGCTGGCTGTACTCGACCCGTTCGGCCAGGCGCCGGGTCGTCACCGCCTCCCAGCCCTCGGCCTCGGCCAGCTCCCGGGCCGTTGTGATGATCAACCGTTCCCGCTCGGCCCGCTCGCGCTGCCGGCGCGCCTGAATCGACATGACCCTAGTCTAGCATCGCTAGTATTCCTGTCGGAGCTATGCTAGGTTCGTTCCCGCTCAGCGCCGCCTGCTGTTCGCCGTCTGACCGTAAGAACCCATCCCCCAAAGGAGTCATGCGGATGTCCCTGGTCATGCCGGACTTCAACGAGTCCGTTATCGTCCGCTCCGCGGAGGCCGAAGTGATCGGCCGGGCCCCGACCACCATCCGGCTGCTGGCCGACAGCAGCTCGACCGGCGGCGCGCTTTCGACCCAGCGGGTCAGCCTGACCGACGGCGCGGACGGCGCCAGACCGCACCACCACGCCAACTCTGCCGAGTTGTTCTACATGCTGGACGGCACCGCCCAACTGCTGTCCGGCGAGCAGGTCGTGACCGCCGAACGCGGCGACCTGGTCATCGTGCCCCCCGGTCTCGCACACGCCTTCGCCGCCGCACCGGGAGAGGACGCCGACATCCTCATCGTCATCACCCCCGGCGTCGAACGGTTCGAGTACTTCCGGCACCTGGAGCGCATCGCGTACGGGAAGGTGCCACCCGAGAGCCTCCTGGAGGTGCAGGAGCTCTACGACACCTACTTCCTCACCAGCACGGCCTGGACCGACGCCAGGGCCTGAAGCCGCCGCCGAACGAATTCAGCACTGCCGTGCCCAGGCACCGTTCGCCGACGACATGCGCACCGATCCGGTGGCCGACGCCCAGCCGCCTGACCAGCCGGAACGGCTGTCAACCCGGGTGCACCGCAGCCTGCCCGATCACTGACCGATCAACGAATGAGAATCTTCTGTCATGACCGTTCCCAACCTGTCAGAGCTGCGCGACGGGATACGTCTGCGGGCCGGCGCGCGCCCCAAAGGGCCCGCGCTGGCCCATGTGACAGATCTCGAAGGGCCGAACGGGCTGGCGTTGCGCCATTACCGGCCAACGGATGACGAGCGGCCGCTGTTGGTGTTCGTGCACGGTGGCGCATGGGTGATCGGGAATCTGGACACTCACGACAGGACGTGTCGGCGCATCGCCGACGCCTGCGACGTGGAGGTCCTGGCCGTGGACTATCGGCTGGCGCCCGAACATCCGTATCCCGCGGCCATCGAGGACGTGGTGGAGGTGGTGCGCCGGGCCAAGCCGGTGGCGGTGGCCGGCGACAGCGCGGGCGGCTATCTGGCGACCATGGCCTGCATGCGGCTGAGAGACGCCGGAGAGCCGCTGCCTGCCGTACAGATCCTGATCTGTCCTAACACGGACCTGACGTTGTCGCAGGCCAGCGTCGAGGAGAAGGGGTCCGGCCACGGGCTGGACGCCGACTTCCTCGCCTGGGCCGTCACGCGATGGACACCCGACCCCGCCGTGCGTGCCCAGGCGAGCCCGCTGCTGGTGCCGGATCTGTACGGCATGCCGGACGCGCTCATCGTGACCGCCGAGCACGACGCACTGCGCGATGAAGGCGACGCCTATGCCCGGCGGCTCGCCCAGGAAGGCGCGCGGGTCGTGCACCGGCAGGAGGCCGGCCTGGTGCACGGGTTCATCCAGAACATGGACCTGACCTCCCCTGAGGCGGCCGCCGCCCATGACCGGCTGTTCGCCGACATCGCATCACTGATCCACGGGAGCGCCCCTTAGGAGACGGCTGAAGTCCCGCGACCCCGCCTCCGCGACGTACCCCGAGGCCGTCAGACCTCAAGGCCGTCCGGACGTCAGGCGTCAAGGCGGGCGGCGAGATCGAGCCATTCGAGCTCGACCGACTCCTTCTGCGCGGTGATCTCGCGCAGCTCGGCGTCCAGCGTTCCGAGACGCTCGAAGTCGCTCGCGGCGTCGGCCATCTGGGTGTGGAGCTTCGCCTCGCGCTCGCCCAGCCGGTCGAGCTGACGCTCCAGACGGCCGAGCTCCTTCTGCAGCTCGCGCTGTTCCTTGGCCGACAGGCCGCTCGGCGCGCCCTGCCCCGCGTCCGCGGCCGCCCCGGCCCCCGCCTGCGCGGGTTGCGCGGCCTGCCCGCTCAGGCCCGCCTGCCCGGCCGGTACGGCACGGGCCCCGGCGGCCGAGGCCGCACCGGCGGACGCCGCTCGGGCGGACAGGGCCCCACCGGCCGCGCGGCGCGAGAGGTACTCGTCGACGCCACCGGGCAGCATGGAGAGCCTGCCGTCGCCGAGCAGCGCGACGCACCGGTCGGACACCCTCTCCAGGAAGTAGCGGTCGTGGCTGACCACGACCAGCGTGCCCGGCCAGCCGTCGAGGAGGTCTTCCAGCTCGGTGAGCGTCTCGATGTCGAGGTCGTTGGTCGGCTCGTCGAGGAGCAGCACGTTCGGCTCGTCCATGATCAGCCTCAGCAGCTGGAGGCGGCGGCGCTCGCCGCCGGACAGGTCGCCGACGACCTTCCATTGGGCCTCGCCCTTGAAGCCGAGGCGCTCCAGGAGCTGGGAGGCCGACCACTCCTTCTTGCCGACCTGGATGTACTTGCGGATCTCCTCGACGGTCTCCAGCACCCGCCGGGACGGGTCGAGTTCGGCCAGCTCCTGGGACAGGTGCGCGAGCCGTACCGTCTTGCCGCGCACCACGCGGCCGGAGTCGGGCGCGACCGTGCTCGACAGCAGCCGCAGCACCGACGACTTGCCGGAGCCGTTGACGCCGATCAGGCCGATCCGGTCGCCGGGGCCGAACTGGAAGGTGGCGTGGTCGAGCACGACCGGGCCCGCGCCGGGGCCTCCGGCGTGCAGGGTCACGTCCTCCAGGTCGTAGACCGTCCTCCCGAGCCGGGCGGAGGCGAACTTGAGCAGCTCGACGGTCTCCCGCGCGGGCGGCTCGTCGGCGATCAGCGCCTCGGCGGCGTTGATGCGGAACTTGGGCTTGGACGTCCGGGCGGGCGGGCCGCGCCGCAGCCAGGCGATCTCCTTGCGCATGAGGTTCTGGCGGCGGTCCTCCGCGGCCTGGGCGATGCGCGCCCGCTCGGCCTTGGCCAGGACGTACGCGGCGTATCCGCCCTCGTAGCGCTCGACGGAGGCGTCCACGACCTCCCACGTCCTGGTGGAGACGGCGTCGAGGAACCACCGGTCGTGGGTGACCACGAGCAGGGCGCTCTTGCGCTGCGCGAGGTGCCCGGCGAGCCAGGCGATGGCCTCGATGTCCAGGTGGTTGGTCGGCTCGTCGAGGATGATCAGGTCATGGTCGTCGATGAGCAGCTTGGCGAGGGCGGTCCGCCGTCGCTCGCCACCGGACAGGGCGCCCGCCTGGGCCGACAGCTCGATGTCGCCGAGCAGGTTGGCGAGGATCTCTCTGATCATCGCGTCGCCGGCCCACTCGTGCTCGGCCCGGCCCGAGAGCACCAGGTCGTGCACGGGCGTCGCGGGATCGAAGTCGTCACGCTGGGACAGGAGCCCGACCCGCAGGCCGCGATTGTGGGTGACCCGCCCACTGTCGGGTTTCAGCTCTCCGGCGATGATGGAGATCAGCGTGGACTTGCCGCCGCCGTTGCGGCCGACGACGCCGATGCGGTCGCCCTGCTCGATCCCGAGGGTGACGCCGGTGAGCAACGGCTTGGGCCCGAAGGCATGGGACACGGATTCAAGGTTGACCAGATTCATCGCCTGCCCAGCCTACCGATTCCCGCAAAGCCGTCGTACAGCCGAGCCGGACGGCTGACGCTCAGGCCGAACGGAACGGGTGGGCGCAGGCAGCCGCCGACGCTCGCCATCCCCTCGGCATCCCCTCGCGATGCCCCTCCCGGCGCGATCCGCCTACGAGACGATCTCGGCGCCGGGGACGGGGCCCTCGGCTGTCACGGCGGCACGGCAGGCGCCCGTCCCGGCCAGCGCGGCCGACAACTCCCGGGCGTGCTCGGCGGATCCGGCCAGGAAGGCGCACGTGGGGCCCGATCCGGAGACGATCGCGCCGAGCGCCCCGGCGTCCCGCCCCGCGTCGAGGGTTCGCGCCAGCGACGGGCGGAGGGCGAGCGCGGCCGGTTGCAGGTCGTTGACCAGGGCGGCGCCGAGCTCCCGGGCGTCGCCGTCGCGCAGGGCTGCCATGAGCGGCTCGCTCGCGGACGGCCAGGCGACCTCGTCGCCCGCCGTCGCGCGGAGGCGGTCGCACTCGCCGTACACCTGCGGAGTGGACAGGCCGCCGTCGGCGAGGGCGAACACCCAGTGGAAGGAGCCGGTGACCGGGACGGGGGTCAGCCGCTCGCCTCGGCCGGTGCCGACGGCCGTGCCGCCGAGGAGCGCGAACGGCACGTCGCTGCCGATGCCGGCGCCGATCTCCATGAGCTCCCCGAGGGACAGCCCGAGCCCCCAGAGCGCGTCACAGGCGACGAGGGCGGCCGCCGCGTCCGCGCTGCCGCCCGCCATGCCGCCCGCGACCGGGATGGCCTTGCGGATCAGCAGGGCGGCGCCGTACGGGTGCCCGTCGGGCGCGGCCTGCCCGGCGTGCTTGGCGAGGGCCTCGGCGGCGCGTACGGCGAGGTTGGTGCCGTCGGCGGGCACGTGGGCGGCGGACTCACCCTCGACACCCACGGTGAACGTTCCGGCCGCTCCGGGTTCCGTGGCCGTCAGCTCGTCGAACAGCGAGACGGCGTGGAACACGTTCACCAGGTCGTGGTAACCGTCGTCGCGCAGCGGTCCGACGGCCAGTTGCAGGTTGACCTTTGCCGGGACCCGCACGGTCACGCGCGCCGTCGCCCTCTGGGAAGCAGTCACGGCGCCGAGCCTAGTGCCCGTCCCGCCGATCCTCGCCGGGCACTAGTGACGGGGACGGTTCTCCGCGATCCGGGCGAAGTCGGCGACGCCGAGCTGCTCGCCCCGCGCGGACGGCTGGACGCCGGCCTGGACCAGGGCCTGCTCCGCCGCGGCGGGCGTACCGGCCCAGGAGGCCAGGGCGGCGCGCAGGGTCTTGCGGCGCTGGGCGAAGGCGGCGTCCACGACCGCGAAGACCTCCTCGCGGGTGGCCGACGTCTCCGGAGGATCGCGGCGGACGAGGGAGACCAGGCCGGAGTCGACGTTGGGCGCGGGCCAGAAGACGTTGCGGCCGACGGGTCCGGCGCGGCGCACGTCGGCGTACCAGGCGGCCTTGACCGACGGGACGCCGTAGATCCGCGATCCGGGGGGCGCGGCGAGCCGGTCGGCGACCTCGGACTGGACCATGACGAGGCCCCGGCGCAGCGACGGCAGGATCTCCAGCAGGTGCAGCAGCACGGGCACGGAGACGTTGTACGGCAGGTTGGCGACCAACGCCGTGGGCAGGTCGGGCAGGTCGTCCGGGGTCACCTTGAGCGCGTCGGCGTGGACGACGGAGAGCCGGTCGGCGTGCTCGGGGTCCATCTCCGCGACGGTGACGGGAAGCTGGGCCGCGAGCACGGGGTCGATCTCGACCGCCACGACCCTGGCGACCTCCGGGAGGAGGGCGAGCGTGAGCGATCCGAGCCCGGGCCCGATCTCGATGACCACGTCATCCAGGGTCACCTCGGCGACCCTGACGATGCGGCGGACGGTGCCGCCGTCGATGACGAAGTTCTGCCCGAGCTTCTTGGTCGGCCGGATGCCCAGCTTCTCCGCGAGCGCGCGCACTTCGACAGGCCCGAGCAAACTCATGGCATCCAGTGTCCGGCATCGGAGCATGTCCTCTTGCCGTCCGGCTCGCCCGCGCGCGGGCTCATGGGGTGGCGGAGCGGGCTCACCAGGCTCCGAAGACGGTCTCGCCGTTGGCCATGATGGTCGCGGCGAGTTCGGCGACGTCCGTGCCCTTGACCTCGGCCAGGCAGCGCAGGGTCAGCGGGATCAGGTAGGGCGCGTTCGGCTTGCCCCGGTGCGGGGTCGGCGGGAGGTAGGGCGCGTCGGTCTCCACGAGCATGAGCTCGGCGGGGGCCACCCGTGCCGCCTCGCGGAGATATCCCGCGTTCTTGTACGTCACCGGCCCGGAGAATGACATGAAATATCCGGCATCGGCGCATTTCTTGGCCATCTCGGCGTCGCCGGAGTAACTGTGGAAGACCACGACGTCCGGTGCGCCCTGGTCCGCGAGGACGGCGAGCACGTCGTCGTGGGCGTCGCGGTCATGGATGACCAGCGCCTTGCCGGTCCGCTTGGCGATCTCGATGTGCGCCCGGAAACTCGCGTGCTGGTCGTCGCGGGAGGCCCAGTCCCGGAAGTAGTCGAGCCCGGTCTCCCCCACGGCCCGCACGTACGGCTGCCGCGCCAGTTCCTCGATCTCGGCCAGCACCTCGGGCGTGGCCGCGTGGGCCTCGTTGGGGTGAATGGCCACACCCGCGTAGACGTCGTCGTGGTCCCTGGCGACCTCGGCGTTCCACCGGGACGAGCGCAGGTCGTATCCGATGGTCACCAGCCGGGCCACGCCGACCAGGCGGGCGTCGGCCAGGATGGCCTCGACCGACGCGCCCGCCGCCTGCGCGGCGAGCGCGACCGGATCACCCGATGACGCCTTGCGGTCGCCCACCATGATGTCGAGGTGACAGTGGCTGTCGAACACCTCGGCGGGCAGCGGCTCGGGCATCACGGGAAGTTCCCGGGACATTTCCGCCAGACCTCCTGCCTGATCAGTCGCCGAGGCGGGCCAGCTCTTCGTCGACGACCTTGGGGTCGAGCTTGGTGAAGAGCGGGGTCGGGGGAGCGAGCGGGACACCGGCCCGGATGGGGCGGTGCTCCCAACGCGCGGCGCCGTCGTACGAGCCGGTGATCACGGGATAGTCCGCGCCGCCGTTCTCGTTCACCTCGCGGATCTCCGGCATGCCGGTCCAGACGCCCTCACCGCCGAGCATCTCGAAGATCTTGTTGGACGAGGTGGGCAGGAACGGTGTGAGCAGCGTCTTGGCGTCGTCCACGACCTGCAGCGCGACGTGCAGGATGGACTTCTGCCGGTCGGGATCGTCCTTGATCTTCCAGGGCTCCTGGTCGGCGAGGTACCTGTTGGCCTCGCGGACGACGTCGAACGCCTCGGTCACGGCGTTCTTGAACCGGGAGCGGCCCAGCTCGGCGCCGACCTTGGGGAAGGCGTTCCTGGACAGCGCCAGCATGGCGCGGTCGGCGTCGGTGAGGTCGCCCGCCTCGGGGATGGCGCCGAAGTTCTTGGCGGCCATCGAGATCGACCGGTTGACCAGGTTGCCCCAGGCGGCCACCAGCTCGCCGTTGTTGCGGTTGACGAACTCCGACCAGGTGAAGTCGGTGTCCTGGTTCTCCGGTCCGGCGACGGCGATGTAGTAGCGCAGCGCGTCGGCCGAGTAGCGCTCCAGGAAGTCGCGTACGTAGATCACGATCTGGCGGGAGGAGGAGAACTTGCGGCCCTCCATCGTCAGGAACTCGCTCGACACCACCTCGGACGGCAGGGCCAGCTTCCCGAGCGACCCGGGCGTGCCGTTCCGCGCGCCCTCGCCGTTGTAGCCGAGCAGCATGGCCGGCCAGATCTCGGAGTGGAAGACGATGTTGTCCTTGCCCATGAAGTAGTAGGCACGGGCGTCGGGGTTCTGCCACCACTGCCGCCAGGCGTCCGGGTCGCCGCTGCGCCTGGCCCACTCGATGGACGCCGACAGATAGCCGATGACCGCGTCGAACCAGACGTAGAGGCGCTTGTCGTTCCGGTCACGCCAGCCGTCGAGCGGGATCGGCACGCCCCAGTCGAGGTCGCGGCTGATCGCCCGCGGCTGCAGGTCGCCGAGCAGGTTGAGCGAGAACTTCAGCACGTTGGGTCGCCACTCGCCCTGCTTGGACTGCAGCCAGGTGCCGAGCGTGTCGGCGAACGCCGGGAGGTCGAGCATGAAGTGCTCGGTCTCGATGAACGCGGGCGTCTCGCCGTTGATGCGGGACTTCGGGTTGATCAGGTCGATCGGGTCGAGCTGGTTGCCGCAGTTGTCGCACTGGTCGCCGCGCGCCCCGTCGTAGCCGCAGATGGGGCAGGTGCCCTCGATGTAGCGGTCGGGCAGGGTACGACCGGTGGAAGGCGAGATCGCCCCCATCGTCGTGCGGGGGAAGATGTAGCCGTTCTTGTGCAGGCCGAGGAAGATCTCCTGGGCCACGGCGTAGTGGTTGTCCGTGGTGGTCCGGGTGAACAGGTCATAGGAGAGGCCCAGGCCGGTCAGGTCCTCGGCGATCACGCGGTTGTAGCGGTCGGCGAGCTGGCGGGCGGTCAACCCCTCCTTGTCGGCCTGGACCTGGATGGGCGTGCCGTGCTCGTCCGTGCCTGAGACCATCAGCACCTTGTTGCCCGCCATCCGCTGGTAGCGGCTGAAGACGTCGGACGGCACGCCGAAACCTGAGACGTGCCCGATGTGGCGGGGGCCGTTGGCGTAGGGCCACGCGACGGCGGTCAAGATGTGCTGGGACATGGTTCCAAGACTAGAGCCCCGCGCACAGCGTCTCGAACCGATTACAGCTCCGATTACAGCTTCGGTCACAGCTCCGGCGACAGGCTCCGCGCGGTACCGGACTCCACGGCCTCCGGGGCTTCGACGGTCTTCTCCGAGATCTTCTCCGCGATCTTCTCGGCGGTCTTCTCGGCGCTGGACTCGCGGGTGACGGCCTCGGCGGCCTCCTCCGCGGCGGACGCGGCGATGTCGGCCGGGGTCTCCTTCGAGCGGCGGATGCCGAGGATGCTGATGAACAGCGACGCGAAGATGGTCTGGAAGCTCATGACGAACGCGGTCGCCGACGGCACGACGAGGCGCAGTGACTCGGCCGGGATCAGCTCGCCGAAGCCCCTGCCGCCCCAGTGGGCCAGCGAGGCCACCAGGCCGACGAGACCGCCGAGGGCGAGCAGGCCACCCGCGACGAGGCCCTTCTCCAGGGAGACGATGTCCACGAGCTTGCGTACGCGCCTGTCCTCGGGGAGGAAGCCCTCCTCCGCGGCGTACACCTTGGTGAACAGGGCGAACAGCACCGCCTGGAAGCCGATCACCACCATGGCGGACGCCCCGACCAGGGTGTCGACGTCGAAGGCGAGCTTGCCGATGTAGACGGGGCCGAAGGTCAGTGCGGCGCCCATGATCAGGCCGATGGCGGTGAGCACCAGGCCGGGGATGAAGAACAACCACCGCGGGCTGTACAGAAGCAGGAAGCGCAGGTGGCGCCAGCCGTCCCGCCAGGAGCGCAGGTGGGGCGGGCGGGAGCGGCCGTCGGGCGACAGCGTCGTGGGCACCTCGCGGACGTCGAGGCCCTGGAGCGTGGCCTTGACCACCATCTCGGAGGCGAACTCCATGCCGCCGGTCTGCAGGCCGAGCCGGAGGATCGAGTCCCGGCGGAACCCGCGCAGCCCGCAGTGGAAGTCGCCGATGGCGCTCGGGAAGAACAGCCGCCCGACGAAGGACAGGACCGGGTTGCCGAGGTAGCGGTGCAGCGGGGGCATGGCGCCGGGGGCGATCCCGCCCCGGAACCGGTTGCCCATCACCAGCTCACCGCCGGCCCGCAACTCCTCCACGAAGGGCATCAGGTTGGTGAAATCGTACGAGTCGTCGGCATCGCCCATGATCACGTACTTGCCACGGGCGGCCCGGATGCCTCCGATGAGGGCGTTGCCGTACCCCTTGGCGTCAATGTGGACCACACGCGCCCCGGCGTCGCGGGCGAGTTGCTGCGACCCGTCGGTACTCCCGTTGTCGGCGATCACCACTTCGCCGTCGATGCCGTTCTCTCGCATGCAAGCAAGTGCTTTGCGGACACACGTCTCGACGGTCTCGGCCTCATTGAGGCAGGGCATGACTACGGTCAGTTCCACGTCGCAACCCTTCGTCTACATTTGTGATCGCCCTAAGTAGTCAACCATGATGCCCTCTGCCCGGAGGTGCCCGGGGCAAGTCACCGAAACGGCTGGCATTCTGTAACCATGGTCGCGGTTGCGGAGCCTTCGGCATTAGACGCCCCCCCTGATAACAGGTGGAAGCGCCTTCTCGCGGTGCTCGGCCGCCACCGGGTCTTCACCGTGGCCCTCGGCCTGGCGGCGATCGTGCGGGTCGTCACCATGCTGGGGTTCGGCCCCGCCATGTGGTTCAACGACTCCTACGACTACGTCTCCGTGGCGTTGCACCCGCGGCCGCACCCGATCCGCCCGGACGGCTACGGCTTCTGGCTGCTCCTGCTCAAGCCGGTGCACAGTTTCGCGTTCGTCGTCTTCACCCAGCATGTGATGGGTCTGGCGGCGGCCGTACTTATCTACCTACTTCTGACGAAGAAATTCGGCCTCCCCGGCTGGGGGGCCACGCTCGCGGCCGTGCCCGTGTTGTTCGACGCCTACCAGATCCAGCTCGAACAGCTGATCATGTCGGACTCGATGTTCACCCTGCTGGTGGTGGCGGTCGTCACGCTCGTCCTGTGGCACAGGAAGATGTCGTGGCGGATGGGAGCCGCGGTCGGCTCCCTGCTCGCGCTGACCGCGCTGACGCGCAGCATCGGCCTTCCGATCCTCGCCCTGGTCGTGGTCTACCTGCTGGTCAAGCGGGCCGGATGGAAGCCGATCTCCGCGATGGTCGCGGCCTGCGCGCTTCCGGTCATCGCCTACATGGGGTGGTTCAAGGCGGTCAACGGGCAGTTCGCGATGACCAACAGCGACGGGGTCATCCTGTACATGCGGACCGCCCTGTTCGCCGACTGCCACAAGATGGGCCTCGACAAGCGCAACGAGCTGGAGCTCGCCCTCCTGTGCATCAACACACCCCCCGCCGAGCGTGGGCGGACGGCCCAGGCGTACCTGTGGTGGGACGACCAGAACCAGCTCCACGTGTTCGGCTCGGGCATGAAGTTCACCCCGGAGATCAACGCCAACGCGAGCACGTTCGCGAAGAAGGCGGTCCTCGCCCAGCCCGGCGACTATCTGGCCGCCGTGGGCAAGGACTTCTTCCGCGCCTTCGGGTGGGGGCGCCCGCTGTTCCCTGACGCCAAGACGTACCTGCAGTATCAGTTCGGCAACTACTACACCCAGAAGCTGCCCGCCTGGACGTCCTATCTCGGCCAGACAGACAGGGACGCCGAGCGGTACGAGAACGGTCCGGCCGCCACCCGCGAGGTGAAGCCGTGGTCGGACATCATGATCGGCTACCAGAAGGTCGTCCGGCTGCCCGGCACCGTGCTCGGGCTGCTCCTGCTGGCCGGCCTGTACGGCGTGGCGGTCCGCTGGCGCAGGCTGGGCGGCCCGGTGCTGCTTCCCTGGCTCTGCGCGGTGGGGCTCGTCCTGGCCCCGGCCGCGACGGCGGAGTTCGACTACCGCTATCTGCTGCCCGCCGTCCCCGTCGCCTGCGTCGCCGCCGCCATCACCCTCGGGCGCCTACGGCTGCCGCGCGGGAAGGCCCGGCCCGCCCCGTAACAGCCGCCCGGTCGCCGCCGTGCCGTCAGGCGCTGTGGATGTGGTTGTAGAGGTCCCGCTTGGAGATGCCGGCGGATTTCGCGACGTCGACGATCGCCTGCTTGCGGGGGACGCCGGTGGCCTCGCGGCGGGCGACCTCGTCGGCGAGGTCCTCGATGTCCGGCGCGGCGGCCTCGGGGGCGTGTCCGGCCACGACGAGCGTGATCTCTCCCCTGACCTCGCCCTCGGCCCACCCGGTCAGCTCGGCCAGGGTGCCCCGCCGTACCTCCTCGTAGGTCTTGGTGAGCTCGCGGCAGACGGCGGCCTGGCGGTCGGCGCCGAACGCCTCGGCCATGGCGGACAGGCAGGAGTGCAGCCGGTGCGGCGCCTCGAAGAACACCATCGTGCGCTCCTCGCGGGCCAGGCCGGCGAGGCGGCGGGACCGCTCACCCGGCTTGCGCGGCGGGAAGCCCTCGAAGCAGAAGCGGTCACTGGCCAGGCCGGAGATCGCGAGAGCGGTGGTGACGGCGGACGGGCCGGGCAGCGCGGTGACGCGCACGCCCGCGTCCACGGCGAGCCGGGTGAGCCGGTATCCCGGATCGGACACTCCGGGCATCCCCGCGTCGGTGATCACGAGCACGGTCGCGCCCTGGAGCAGTTCCTCCAGCAGTTCCTTGGAGCGCGCGACCTCGTTGGCGTCGTAGTAGGAGACCACCCGCCCGGTCAGGGTCACGCCGAGATCGGAGGCGAGGCGTCTGAGCCTGCGCGTGTCCTCCGCGGCGATGACGTCGGCCGTCTCCAGTGCCTCCCGCAGTCGCGGGGAGGCGTCCCCCACCTGGCCGATCGGAGCTCCCGCCAGAATAAGCACGTATCCCACCATATGAAACGTTCATCATTGAAGAGTTGGATGCCGGTAATCGACCCGAACTTCATGGTCGCCGCAGGCACTCGACAGTAGTCTGTCCAGGTGGCCGTGACCGACTTCTCACACCAGGCGTTCGAGCAGCCCGAATCCGACCGGGGCGCCGAAGCGCGGGTGTCCCTGCGGGACCGGCTGGTGCCGCCCATGCCCGGCAGTGCCCTGTGGGGCTGGCTGGGCCCGCTGATCGTGGCGGCGTTCGGCGCGTTCCTGCGGTTCTACCGGCTCGGGACGCCCCATGCGGTCGTCTTCGATGAGACGTACTACGCCAAGGACGCGTACGCTCTGATCAAGAACGGCGTCGACATGCAGTTCGTCGAGAACGCCGACAAGCTGATGTTGGCCGGTAACACCGACATCTTCAAGAAGTGCGGGCAGGCGAGCGAGTGCGCCTCGTACGTGGTTCACCCGCCGCTGGGCAAGTGGCTGATCGGCGCCGGTGAGGCGATCTTCGGTCTCAACCCCTTCGGCTGGCGATTCGCCGCCGCGCTGATCGGAGCACTGTCGATCTTCATCCTGGCCCGACTGGCCCGCAGGATGACCCGGTCCACCCTGCTCGGCTGTCTGGCCGGGTTCCTGCTCTCCCTGGACGCGCTGCACTTCGTGCTGTCCCGTACGGCGCTGCTGGACATCTTCCTGATGTTCTGGGTCCTCACCGGGTTCGCCTGCCTGGTGGTGGACCGGGACCGGACGCGGCAGA
This sequence comes from Microtetraspora sp. AC03309, assembly GCF_020826795.1. NCBI lineage: Bacteria > Bacillati > Actinomycetota > Actinomycetes > Streptosporangiales > Streptosporangiaceae > Microtetraspora > Microtetraspora sp. AC03309. Next base: position 16,029 of record NZ_JADDIL010000068.1, read on the forward strand.
AGCTGGCCGAGTGGCGCGAGTCCGCCTCCTCGCTCGACGTGGGCCCCCGGCTCGGGTGGCGGCCCTGGCGGCTGGCCGCCGGGCTGTGCCTGGGCGCCGGGCTGGCGACCAAGTGGACCACGCTCTTCTTCATCGTCGCCTTCGCGATCATGACGCTGATGTGGGACGCGGGCGCGCGGCGCGCCGTCGGGCTGAACCGGCCGTACAGCGAGACCTTCCGGCTGGAGTTGCCGCTGGCCACCGCCTGGATGGCCCTGGTCCCGATCATCGTGTATGTGTCGTCCTTCGCCGGGTGGTTCGCCACCGACAAGGGGCACGGCAGGAACTGGGCCCAGGCCACGTCGAGCGGCCCGTTCTACTTCGTCTTCGACTCGTTGCGCTCCTGGGTCGGCTACCAGCACGACGTGCTGAGCTTCCACACCGGGCTGGAGACGCCGCACAACTACCAGTCCGAGCCGTGGAGTTGGCCGCTGCTGCTGCGGCCGGTGGCGTTCTTCTACGAGTCGCCGAAGGGCTGCGGCGCCGACAGCTGCTCCTGGGCCGTGCTCGGCACCGGCACCCCGGTGATCTGGTTCGCCGGCCTCGCCGCCATGATCGGCATGATCGCGTGGTATGTCGCGACCCGTGACTGGCGGGCCGGCGCGATCCTGCTCACCTACGCCGCGGGCTGGTTGCCGTGGTTCTACTACGCGATCTCCGACCACCGGACGATGTTCCTGTTCTACGCGCTGCCGATGCTGCCCTTCATGATCATCGCGATCGTGCTGGCCTGCGGCCTGATCATCGGGCCCGCGGACGCGCCACAACGCCGCCGGACGGCCGGAGCCGTGGGGGTCGGCCTCTTCGCGCTGCTGGTCCTGGCGAACTTCGCCTGGCTCTACCCCGTCATCGCCGCCGAGATCATCCCGTACCAGGACTGGTACGACCGGATGCTCTTCCGGAAGGGCTGGATCTGAGCCCCCGTATGGTTGGTCCCGGGGGGTGGTGGCGAGTGACCACGGGTCGTCGCGGACGATGGGGGCAATACGGCAGACTGCGAGTCATGCCCGCACCTGATGTGGCCGCGCTCCTCGCCGAGCTTGAGCGCTCCGAGCCGGCCGCCGCCGAGCCGGCCCGTGTCGCCGTCGAGTGGCTGACGGGCGGCGAGGCGCTGGAGACGATCAGCCAGCTCGATGTGTGCGAGTTCCTCTGGTACACGCTGCCCGTGAAGGTGACGGGCGACCGCCAGGTGATCGCCCGAGCGCTCGGGCGGCTGCTCCTGCTGGGCGGCATGGACCGCTACGCCGCGCTGTGCGACTCCCAGACGACGGCCCAGATCCTGCGCGCGTACGCCCGGGAGGGCGAGGAGGCCGGGACCACGGCCTACCAGCAGGCGCTGGAGGCCACCGGTGTGCTGCCTCCGGACATCACCGAGCTCGCCTGGAGTTCGATCATGGGGCCGGAGGAGCTGGGCGCGCACGTCGCGTGCGCCGCCGCGCTGGAGCTGGCCATCATGTCCGGCGAGCCGGTCGACCGGGAGGCGCTGACCCGGCGCTGGCTGACCTCCCCCCGGTCGGAGCTGGGCGGCGACTGCTGGCTGAACCGGGTCCACGGGGAACGGTTGAACCGCTGGGTCCTCGGCCGGGGCAACGCCCGCAGGGAGCTCGCCCAGCCGTTCGAGGTACGGCTGCACGCTCCCATCCCCGCTCCCGCGGAGCCGCACCTGGAGCCGCTGTGGTGGCTGCTGGGCATGGCCGTCGAGGGGGTGCGGCTGACGGAGAAGTTCAACGTCTCCCGCGCCATGGTGACGGAGTCGGTGGACAGGTTCGGCTGGGATGCCCTCACCACCGGTTCGATCCGGGGCGAGGCGGACGTGCCGACGCTGACCACGCTCAGGGAGATCGCCGTGCACGACCTGCGGGCGCTCCGCCGTACGGGCAGGAAGCTGGTGCTCACCCCGGCGGGACGCGGCCTGGCCCGGCAGTCGGAGAGCCTGTGGACGGCGGCGACGACCGCGCTGCTCGCTCCGGCCAAGGGCGAGCACGACTTCGAGATCTCCGTCCGCGAGGCGGCGCTGATGTTGCTCGCCGACGGCGCCGCCCTGCCGTACGAGGAGTTGCGGGACCGGATCCTGGAGGTCGTCAACGGCGAGGGCTGGCGATCGGCGGCGGGTGCCCGGGTGGCGCCCCTCGATCTGTCCGCGCCGCTGGGTGAGTTGCAGCGCCGCCTGGACGCCCTCGATCTGCGTGCGGACTGCTCGTGGAGGTCGCCGTGGCAGCTCACCTCGGTGGGCCGGGCGGCGGCGCTGGCCGCGTTGCGCGCCCAGGCGTTGCGGCCCCGCCAGTACGCCGGGATGGGCTGACCGCGGGGCGCGAGTCCGGCTGACAGAGATTCTGACGAGGTTCACGGCGGCGGTCACCCTTTGTGCCGTCCGGCGCGTCCTGGTTAGTACTACTTTGTCGTTGCCACGGAAGGACATCGCATTATGAATCGTCCCCACCATCCCTTGCTCGGCTTGAACCAGCGGAGCCCGGAGATGGTCGCGGAGGAGACGCGCAGGGTGAAGGCCAAGCTGATCAGGATGTACGGCTGGGACGGCTACCAGCGGGTGATGAAGCGGATGGAGTCCGATCTGGCTCGCCTCGAACGTGAGTCGGGCCCGGAGAACTGACGTCTACGTCATCCGGTAGAGCCATTCGGGGCGTCCCACCCCTCCGTACTGCGGGACGCGCCGGACGATCCCGGTCTCGGTGAGATGCTCCAGATAGCGGCGGGCGGTCACCCTGGAAACGCCGATCGCCTCGCCGACGGCGTTCGCCGACAGCCCTTCGCGAGCCTTCCTGAGCTCGCCCGCGACGGCCTCAAGGGTCGCGTGGGACATCCCCTTGGGAAGCGCGGATCGTGCGGCGCCCCGCAGTGTGGCCAGCGCCCTGTCGACCTCGCTCTGCGCGCTCACCTCGCCGCCGCCGGCGACGGACGAGCGGAACCGCGCGTACTGCTGGAGCTTCTCGCGCAGCAGGGCGAACGTGAACGGCTTCAGGAGGTACTGCACCACGCCGATCGAGACCGCCGACCTGACCACGGACAGGTCCCTCGCGGAGGTCACGGCGATGACGTCGCAGGAGACCCCGGCCGCGCGGAGCAGCCGGCAGACCTCCAGCCCGTGCATGTCGGGCAGGTGCAGGTCGAGCAGCAGCAGGTCCACGCGTTCGCGGCGGAGGAACCGCAGGGCGTCCCCTCCTGAGCGGGCCACTCCCGCGACCCGGAACCCGGGCACCCGTTCCACGTAGAGGCGGTTCGCCTCGGCGGCGACCTCCTCGTCCTCGACGACCAGCACCGAGATCACGCCTCGTCTCCCTTCCGCAGCGGGAGCCGTACGGTGAAGACGGCTCCGTCCTCGTGGGCGACGTCGATCGTGCCGCCGAGGCGGTGGACGGCCTGGCCGACCATGGCGAGGCCGAGCCCGCGCCCGTCTCCCTTCGTGGTCCACCCGCGCCGGAACGCGGCCGCCGCGTCCTCCTCGGCGAGGCCGGGGCCGTTGTCGGCGACGCGCAGCACGCAGCCGCCGTCGTCCATGGTCAGGCGGACCCGTACGCGGGCGGGCCGGGTGCCGGTCGTGGCGGTCGTGGCGGTCATGGCGGCCTCCACCGCGTTGTCGATCAGGTTGCCGAGGATGGTCACCAGGTCGCGGCCGTCCAGGCCCGCGTCGTCCAGCTCACCGTCCAGCTCGCTGTCCGGGCTGATGGACAGCTCGACGCCGCGCTCGGCCGCCTCGGCGGTCTTGCCGAGCAGGAGGGCCGCGAGCACGGGCTCCCGTACGGAGCCGACGACGCGGTCGGCGAGCTGCTGCGCGGCGCGCAGCTCCGCGGTGGCGAACTCGACGGCCTGCTCGGCCCGGCCCAGCTCGACCAGCGTGACCACGGTGTGCAGCCGGTTGGCCGACTCGTGCGCGGCCGAGCGGAGCGACTCGGCGAAGCCGCGTACCGCGTCGAGCTGGCCGCTGAGCGCCTGGAGCTCCGTGTGGTCCCGCAGAGTGACGACCATGCCGAGCGACCCGCGGCCGGATCGCACCGGTGCCGCGTTCACGACGATCACCCGGTCCCGCGTCAGGTGGATCTCGTCGGTGCGCCGCTCGCCCGCGCCCAGCATCGCGGTGAACGCGGGGTCCAGGCCCAGGTCGCTCACCTTGCGGCCCTCCGCGTCGCCGGGAAGGCCGAGCAGCTCCCGGGCGCCGTCGTTGCACAGGGTCAGCGTGCGGTCGTCGTCGACGAGCAGCAGGCCCTCGCGTACGGCGTGCAGGATCGCGGTGTGGTGCTCGTAGATGCGGCTCAGCTCGTCCGAGGCCAGCCCCCGCGTCTGCCTGCGCAGCCGGGCGGCGACCAGGGCGGTGCCCGCTCCCCCGACGGACATGCCGAGCAGGATCGTCAGCCCGGCCACCGCGACCTGGTCGCGCAGCCGATCGCTGATCTTGTCGAGCGTGATGCCCGCGCTGACCAGGGCCCGGACCTCGCCGTGGGCGTCCCGTACCGGGGTGACCGCGCGGACGGAGGGGCCGAGCGTGCCGGTATAGGTCTCGGTGAACGTACGGCCGGCCAGCGCGGGGCCGATGGTGCCGAGGAACATGCCGCCGATCTGGCTGGGCTTCGGGTGGGTGTACCGGCGGCCCGAGGTGTCCATGATCGTGATGAAGTCGACGCCGACCTCCCGCCTGACCCGCTCGGCGTACGGCTGGAGCGCGCCGGTGGGGGCCGGGTCGTCGAGCGCGGCCAGGACGGACGGCGAGTCGGCCACGCTGATCGCGACCGAGCGGGCGACCCGGGTCGCGTCGTCGGTGAGCAGGTCGCGGGTGTGGGCGAAGGCGAGGGCGGTGCCCGCCGCCACCGTGACGCCGACGACCACGGTCTGGAGCAGCAGGATCTGCCCGGCGAGGCTCCATCGTCTGAGGGGAGACCGTCTGGGGGGCGACGTCCTCGTCATCTGCCTCGTCTCGCTCCCGTGAGGTCGTTTCGGTGATGAACGAAATGTACGCAATAGTGACCGGCGTCACACCCCCGGCGCATAGTCACGCCACCGAAAGTCTTTCTTGGACCTCTTCCCGTACAAGGGGGTCGCGTGGCCGCATCCGCGCCTCAGGTGAGCCGGGACCGCACCCGGTACCTGTATCTCGCCGTCATCGTCGCCGTACTGGCCGGCATCGCCGTGGGGCTTCTCGCCCCGGAGCTGGGCAAGGAGTTGAAACCGCTCGGCACGGCCTTCGTGGGCCTGATCAAAATGATGATCAGCCCGATCATCTTCTGCACGATCGTGCTCGGGGTCGGCTCCGTCACCCAGGCGGCGCGGGTCGGCAAGGTCGGCGGGCTCGCCGTCGGCTACTTCCTGGTCATGTCCACGGTGGCCCTCGCCATCGGCCTGGTCGTCGGCAACCTGCTGCATCCGGGCGAGGGCCTCGCGCTGACCGACGACCTGCGCAAGGCCGCCGAGACCGAGGCCGCCAAGGGCGGTGAGAGCGACACCACGTCGTTCCTCCTGGGGATCATCCCGGCGACGCTCGTGTCGGCGTTCACCGAGGGCCAGGTGCTGCAGACGCTGCTGGTCGCGCTGCTCGCGGGCTTCGCGCTGCAGGCCATGGGCGGGCGTGCCGCGCCGATCCTGGCCGGGATCGGTCACATCCAGCGGCTGGTCTTCCGCATCCTCGCCATGATCATGTGGGCCGCCCCGGTGGGCGCGTTCGGCGCGATGGCGGCGGTGGTGGGGGCGACCGGCGTGGACGCGCTGACGAGCCTCGCCGTCATCATGACCGGGTTCTACGCGACCTGCGTGCTGTTCGTCTTCGTCGTGCTGGGGCCGCTGCTCTGGATGGTCGCGCGGGTCAACATCCTCGCGCTGCTGCGCTATCTCGGCCGGGAGTTCCTGCTCATCCTGTCGACCTCCTCCTCCGAGTCGGCCCTGCCCCGGCTGATCGCGAAGATGGAGCATCTCGGGGTGAGCCGCCCGGTGGTCGGCATCACCGTGCCCACGGGGTACTCGTTCAACCTCGACGGGACCGCCATCTACCTGACCATGGCGACGCTTTTCGTGGCCAGCGCCACAGGGGCTCCGCTGGCGCTGGGCGAGCAGATCTCGCTGCTGATCTTCATGATCATCGCGTCGAAGGGCGCGGCGGGTGTCACCGGCGCCGGCCTGGCCACCCTGGCCGGCGGCCTCCAGTCACACCGGCCCGACCTGGTGGACGGCGTCGGCCTGATCGTCGGCATCGACCGCTTCATGTCCGAGGCGCGTGCTCTGACGAACTTCGCGGGCAACGCGGTGGCCACCGTACTGATCGGGACCTGGACCGGCGAGTTCGACCGCGAGCGGGCCGGAGAGGTGCTGGCCGGCCATGTGCCGTTCGACGAGACGACCCTGCTGGACGAGGACTCCGGGCCGGGAACCGGCCGAAGCGGCGACGACGGCGACGGGGGCTCCCCGGCCGGCGACCGCCCCTCCGGAGCACTCACCCCCGCCTGAACTCCCCGGCTTCGCCGGCCATCGTGACTCGCCGGTGGGCCGGGGGACGTCCGGCCCACCGGGCCTCGAGGTCATGGTGGACGAAGCTGATCCAAGGTCAATGAGTACGGCAAGCCCAATGCCTCTCCGTCGTCAACGCGCTTGCCTGAGCACTATCGGTGAGGCAAACTGAACACGCCACATCCTCTGGGATGGGGAAGTGAGGCCGGGCCTCCCGATGGAATCGGGCGTCCGGCCTTCGCGTTGCAGGCGTCACTCGAGACAGATCATGTGGACCCGTTCGCAGAGCAGGTCGTAGTAACGCGTTTGGCCGTCCAACCACCAGGTCGTGGCACCGACGACGGCATCCGCGGCCCAGAGAAGCGGCTCGCTCGCCGACGGCTGCCATCGCACCGTCAGGCTCTTCGGCAGAACGCGCGCCTTGCGCAGCCCGGTCAGCAACCCCCGATCGAGATGGTCTTGATCGGGGGTGCGGCTCTCAATGAACACCGCCGCGACGCCGGCCTTGTCGACCTCGATGAGCAGCCGCTCCAGGCAGCGGCGACGCGCTCGCTCCGTCCGGACCTCTCTGCCATGGAGATACACCGCGACAATTCCGCGTATCGGCATGCCCGCAAGCCGTTCGGCGATGGCGAGTTGCCGGGTGGGGGATTCATCCCTCCAGTGCAGGCGGGGACTTTTACCGAGACGCAGCGACTCCAGGTCCACGCGAACGTCCTCGCGGTCGGCAGCGTCCATGACCACAGCAGCCATCGCGTAGACGCTGTCGTCATGAGGGCGACGACGAAGGCTCTCGTCGACATAGGCGGTGAGCACCGCGTAAATATATCGTCACCAAAAGTAAGATCTTCGGGTTTGTCGTGGCGAGAGCGTGGACGTGAGCCGCGCCGGATCCGGATGGGGCACTGTCGCGGTGATCGGCTGGTCGCCGATCACCGGCCTCGGTTCGTCGGGGGCGCCGGGGTCAGGGGGAGGTCGGGAAGTGACAGGCCACCTGGCGGCCCGCGACGGAACGCAGCGCCGGACGTTCGGTACGGCACAGCGCCTGGGCCGCCGGGCACCTCGGGTGGAAGGAGCAGCCGTTCGGCCGGTCGATGGGGCTCGGGACGTCCCCGGTCAGGACGACGCGCTCACGGCGCGGAGCGCCCGACCCGTCGTCGATCTCCGGGACGGCCGACAGCAGGGCGTTGGTGTAGGGGTGGGCGGGCGCCGCGTAGAGTTCCTCGGCCTCGGCCACCTCGACGACCTCGCCGAGGTACATCACCGCGATCCGGTCGGACACGTGCCGCACCACGCCCAGGTCGTGGGCGATGAAGACGTAGGTGAGGCCCAGCTCCTCCTGCAGGTCGGCGAAGAGGTTGAGCACCTGGGCCTGCACCGACACGTCCAGCGCGGAAACCGGCTCGTCGGCCACGACCAGCTTCGGGTTGAGCGCGATGGCGCGGGCGATGCCGATGCGCTGGCGCTGCCCGCCGGAGAACTCGTGCGGGTAGCGGTCCAGGTGCGCCCGTGCCAGGCCCACCAGGTCGAACAGCTCGGCGACGCGGTTCCTGATCGCCGCCGCGTCGCCGTACCCGTGGATGCGCAGCGGCTCGGCGACCGCGTCGCCCGCGGTGCGGCGCGGGTTGAGCGAGGCGTAGGGGTCCTGGAAGACCAGCTGCATGGCGGGCCGCAGCGGGCGGAGCCTGCGACGGGACAGGTTCGTGATGTCCTGTCCCTGGAACTCCACCGTGCCCGACGTGAGGTCGGTCAGCCTGACCAGGCAGCGCCCCAGCGTGGACTTGCCGCATCCGGACTCGCCGACCACGCCGAGCGTCTCGCCGCTCACGACCTCCAGAGAGACCCCGTTGACGGCCTGTACGGCACGGCCGCCGCCCGCGCGGAAGTGTTTGACCACGTCCGTGGCCGAAAGCAGGGTGCTCATCGCATCCTCTCCTCTTCTGGCAGCCAGCAGGCGTCGAGATGGCCGGACTCCCCGGTCAGCGGCGGTACCTCGACGCAGGCGGCGAAGCTGTGGACGCAGCGGTCGGCGAACGGGCAGCCCCGCTCCGCCGCGCCCGGGGTTCCCGGGATGGTCGGGAGGCGGCGCGCGCGGGCACCGCGGACGCGGGGCACGGAGTCGAGCAGCCCCCAGGTGTAGGGATGGCGGGGGCCGTGGAAGACCTCACGACGGGTGCCGCGCTCGACGGCCCGCCCGCCGTACATGACCAGGACCTCGTCGGCGATCTCCGACACCACTCCCATGTCATGGGTGATCATGACGACGGCCGAGCCGTACTCCGTGCGCAGACGCCGCATGAGGTCGAGGATCTGCGCCTGCGTGGTGACGTCGAGCGCGGTCGTCGGCTCGTCCGCGATGAGCAGGGCGGGGTTGCACGACAGGGCCATCGCGATGACGGCCCGCTGGCGCATGCCGCCCGAGAACTCGTGCGGGTAGGCGTCGACACGCTGCTTGGGGGACGGGATGCCGACCTCGCCGAGGAGCGTGATCGCCCGATCGCGGGCCGCGCGTTTGGAGACCTTCTCGTGGGCGCGGATCTGCTCGGCGATCTGCCAGCCGATCGTGTACACGGGGGTGAGCGCGGTCATCGGGTCCTGGAAGATCATCGCGATCTCCCGTCCCCGGATCGCGCGCATCTCGGCGTTCTTCAGCGTGAGCAGGTCACGACCACGGAAGACCACGCTTCCCGAGATCTCCGCGCCCGGGGTGCGGATCAGGCCCAGCACGCCGAGCATCGACACGCTCTTGCCCGAGCCCGACTCCCCCACCACGCCCAGCACCTCGCCGGGCCGTACGGAGAAGGACAGCCCGTCGACGGCGGTGAAGCCGCCGAAGCGGATCCTCAGGTCACTGACCTCAAGCAGCGGTTCAGGCACGGCGCACCCTCGGGTCGAGCCGGGCGTACAGGACGTCCACCACGGCGTTGGCCAGCACGACGAAGAAGGCCGCGTACAGGACGGTGCCCATGATCACGGGCAGGTCGAGGTTCTGCAGCGCCTGGTAGGTGAGCTTGCCGACCCCCGGAAGGCCGAAGACCACCTCGGTCAGCAGCGCCGCCCCGCCGACCAGCGCCCCGAAGTCCAGGCCGAACAACGACACGATCGGGATCAGCGAGCAGCGCAGCGCGTGTTTGATGAGGATCCGCCGCTCCGACAGGCCCTTGGCGCGGGCCGTACGGACGTAGTCCTCGTTCAGCGCGTTGATCAGCTCACCGCGCAGCAACCTGGCGTAGATCCCGGCGTACAGCAGGGCCAGCGTGAGCCAGGGGAAGAGCAGATGCAGCGCCCACTGGCCGACGCCCTGGGACATCGGCACGTAGCCCAGCGGCGGCACCCAGGAGAAGACCGAGTCGTGCAGCTCCTTCTGGGTGATCAGGTTGACGACCTCGCCCAGCCAGTAGACCGGGAGCGAGACGCCGAAGACGCCGAGGAGCATGACCAGCGGGTCGACCACGGTGCCGCGCATGGCGCCGGCGAGGGTGCCCATGGCGACGCCCAGCACCATCCAGATCACCGCCGCGCCCACGACGAGCGAGAGCGTGACGGGGACCGCGTCGATGATCTGCGGGATCACGAGCGTGCCCCGGTTCACGAACGAGGTCAAGTCGTGGGAGACGAACAGGTGCTTCATCATCATCGCGTACTGCACCGGCAGCGGCCGGTCGAAGCCGAACGACGCGCGGACCTGCGCCAGCGTGGCGGGGTCGGCGTTCTTGCCCGCGATGCGGGCGGCCGGGTCCACGCCGGGGGTGGCGAAGAAGATCAGGAAGACCAGCACGCTGATCGCGAACAGGACGAGCACGGCGGCGCCGAAACGCCGCAGGATGTAACCGACCATCAGGCGCCTCCCCGCAGCCGGGCGTTCGGGTCGAGCGCGTCGCGTACGCCGTCGCCGAGGACGTTGAGGGCGACGGCGGTCAGCCCGACGCACAGGCCGGCCGCGATCGTGATCACGGGCCGGGTGTAGAGCAGGGCGAGACCGTCGTTGATGATCGTCCCCCAGCTCGCGTCGGGGGACTGCACGCCCACCGACAGGAACGACAGGGCCGACTCCGTCAGCATGTTGAGCGCGGTCATCAGCGGCAGGAACACCACGACCGTGGGCAGCACGTTCGGCAGCACCTCACGGCGCATGACGCGCAGGTCGGAGGCGCCCAGGCCGACGGCCGCGTGCAGGAACTCCTTGTTCCGCAGCGCCATCACCTGGCCGCGCAGCGGCCTGGCCACGTAGGGGACGTAGATCAGCGCGATGATGACGACGGGAAGCGCGAGGCTGCCCGCGTCGATGTGGATCGGGCCCAGGTGCAGTCCGCTGGTGAGCAGCACCACCGACAGGCAGATCGCCAGCAGATAGACGGGGAAGGCCCAGATCACGTCGAAGAAGCGGGAGAGCACCGCGTCGATCCAGCCGCCGAAGTATCCGGCCAGCACGCCGAGCACCGTGGCCAGCGTGCAGCACAGCACCGCCGAGGACAGGCCGATCAGCAGGCTGTTGCGCCCGCCGTACAGGAGCCTGGCCATCACGTCACGGCCCTGGTTGTCCGCGCCCAGCAGGTAGTGGCCCGGGTCCCAGGTGGGGCCGATCGGGGTGACCCCCAGGCCGAGCCCCTCCGTGCTCTGGGCCAGGACCGGCACCTGCTGCCCGTTCACGATCGTGGTGGCCGAGGCGCCCGAGGTGAAGGGGTCGGTGTGCGCGACCAGGTTCGCGTAGACGGGCGCGAGCACGCAGGCCAGCACGATGAGCAGCAACCCGATCCCGGCGATCATCGCCGGGCGGTTGCGCCTCAGCCGGCCGAGCGCCCGCCGCCACGGCCCGGCGGACGGTCGGACCGCCTGCCGGGCCGCCCGCGGAGCCGTGTCCTTGACCGCGGTGGTCACTTGACCCACATCTGGTCGAGCAGCGCGTGGAACTGCGCGTGGAACTGGTAGTTGCCGACGTTCTTGGAGACGAAGTCGATCTGCTTGGGGTTGAACAGGGGGATGATCGGGCCCTTCTTCATCAGCTCCCTGTCGAGCTCGCCCCAGAGCTTGCCCGCGGCGGCGGTGTCGGTCTGGTCCAGCGTCATGGCCTGGGCGATCTTGGCGTCGTTGTCCTTGTCGCAGAAGCCGGAGATGTTGATGCTGGCGTCGCTTCCCTCACGGAACGAGGCGCAGGAGAGCAGGACGTTGATGAAGTTCGAGGCCGCGGGATAGTCGGCGTACCACTGGGAGACGCTGAGCTGGACCTTGTTCTTGCTGTTCTGGATGTAGGTGAAGTGGATGTTGGTCGAGATGACCTTCAGCTTGGCCTGGTAGCCGATCTGCTCCAGCACGCTCCTGCTGTACTCGCCGATCTGCTTGCTCACGTCGTCGTCGGCGACCACGATGGCGACCTCCTGGCCCGCCGTGCCCGACCGCTGGACCAGGTCCTTGGCCTTGGCGAGGTCCTGCTGCGGGAAGTCGCAGAAGTCGGCGTGGCCGGGGAAGGCCGGAGGCAGGATCGTGCAGGCCGGCTGCGCCACGTTGGCGCCGCCGAACATCTTCACCATGGCGTTCTTGTCGAACGCCCACTGGAGCGCCTCCCTGGCCTCGGGCTTGTCGAAGGGCGCCAGGTTGACGTTGACCGGGATGTACCAGAAGGCGGCGAGCGGGTTCACGTGCGCCTGCTCCGCGTACGTGGTGCCGATCTCGGTGAGCCGGTCCGCGGGCAGCGGGTCGAAGATCCAGTCGGCCTGGCCGTTCTGGACCGCGGTGACCGCGCCCTCGGGGGTGAGACCGTAGTTGTACTCGATCTCGTCCGGGTAGCCCTGCGGCTGCGCGTCGCGGGACCACTCGGTGAAGTGGGGGTTGCGGACCAGCTTCATCTGCTTGTTCGGGTTGTAGGACTCCACCTTGTACGGCCCGGTGCCCGGGATCGGGGTCGTGCCCTGGTCCTTGCCGGGGGTGCCCTTCGGCAGCACGACGGCGTGCGGAAGGGCCAGCTTCTGGAGGAACTCCGAGTCGGGCGCGACCAGGTTGATCGTGACCGTGTTCGCCGCCGCGTCGGCCACGACACCCTTGTCGAGGGTGCAGCCCGCCGGCTTCTTCACGCAGTCGGCCGCACCGACGATCCCGGCGTAGAAGGTGCCCGACGTCGGGCCGGAGACCCGGAAGATCCGCTGGAACGACGCCACGACGTCGTCGACCGTGACCGGGTCGCCCGTGGCGAACGTGACGCCCTGGCGCAGCTTGAAGGTGTAGGACGTGCCGTCCGTGCTGACCTGCGGCATCTGCTCGGCGAGGTCGGGAACGATGTCGTACGACGCCTTCCCGCCGACCTTCCTGAAGGAGACCAGGCCGTCGTAGAGGGCCTGGAAGATCTGCCAGTTGCCGTTGCTGTAGTTGATGTGCGGGTCGAGCGTGCCGTCGCCCGCCTTGGCCAGCAGGCGGAGCGTGCCGCCCTTGTGCTGCTCCTGGAATCCGGCGGCGGCCTGGGCCGGCTGCGACGCCGTACCCGTCGCGGGGGCGGTGGCGCCGCCGCCCGAGCAGGCGGTGGCGGCGACGGCCAGCAGTGCGGCGCCGGCGATGACGGTGATGCGCTTCATTCGGAGATCCCTCATGATCAGTCGGTGGAGTCGAGGAAGCCGCCAACGACCTGGAGGTAGAACTCTTCCTCTTCGATGTGCGGCATGTGACTGGACTGCTCGAACAGCTCCCAGCGGACGTCGGGGATGCGGTCCGCGAAGGGCTGCACGGTGCGAGGGGTGGCCTCGTCGTGCCGACCGGAGACGAGCAGGGTGGGGGCGGCGATCCTGTCGAGCCGGTCGACGACCGACCACTCCCTCAGGGTGCCGATGACGTGGAACTCGCTGGGCCCGTTCATGGTGTGGTACACCGTCGGGTCCGCGACGGTCTTGGCGTCGCTGGCGAGCACCTCCGGCGGGTTGGGCACGATCGTGCAGACGTGGCGTGCGTTGAAGACCTTCTCCGCCGCCCGGTATTCGGGGCTGTCCGTGGTGCCGGCCGCCTCGTGCTCGCGAAGCGCGCGCTCCACGTCCTGCGGCAGCTCGGACCGCAGCCGGTCGCACTCCTCGCGCCACAGCTCCATCGAGGCCGGCGAGTTGGCGATGACCAGGCCACGCAGCCCGGACGGCACGCGTACGGCGTGCTCGGCGGCCAGCATGCCGCCCCAGGACTGGCCGAGCACGTGGTACCGCCCGGCGATGCCGAGGTGGGCCAGCAGGTTGTCCAGCTCGTCGAGGAAGAGCTGGACGGTCCAGAAGTCGGCGCCCTTCTCCGGCAGGTGTGTCGAGAGCCCCACGCCGATCTGGTCGTAGTGGACGACGGCCCGGTCCTGCTCGGCCAGGCGCGCGATCCGCAGGGTGTAGTCGTGGGCCGCGCCCGGCCCCCCGTGCAGCACCACGAGGGGCGCCTTCGGCGACGCGAGGTCGCCGGTCACCCGGTACCAGGTCTGCCACTCGCCGAAGGGGGCGAGCCCCTGCTCGGTCGGTTCGGGAATGGCCAACGCACAACCTCCGGGCGTACGGGGGACGGGATGGGACGAGATGTCGCTAGATGAGACAGATGTCCGTTGTCTGGACAGCATATGGATAAATGGCCTGGACACAATACCTTTTTGGAAATCCGCCGGTTGGGTAAGGTGCGGTTCACGCCATGCCCCCAGAAAGGACCCTTCCCTGAGCGCCCGGATCCCGGCAGAGGAACCCCCGCCGACGCACCAGCGGTCCCAGCAGCACCTCCACCAGCACGACCCGCGGCCAGTGACACAGCAGGTGACACGGCAGGTGACACGGCAGGTGACACAGCAGGTGACACCGCAGGCGGCCGACACCGCTCCACCGGCGGACGACCTGGCCCGCGTGCTCGGCCAGGCGCTCGACGGCAACGCGCCCACGAGCCTGCTCGGCCCCGTGCGCGTGCCGTCCGTGGCGACCGAGGTGGCCGACCGCCTCATGACCGCCATCGCGATCGGCGACTACCTTCCCGGCGAGCGCCTGCCCGGCGAACGGGAGCTGGCGACCCTTCTCGACGTCAGCCGGGCCACGATCCGCGAGGCCGTCGGACGCCTGCAGGCCGTCGGCATCGTCGAGATCAGGCGCGGCCGCACCGGCGGCGCCTACGTGCGCACGAGCTGGACCGAGGCGACCGCCGCCGCTGTCAGGCGCACGCTCGTGCCGCGCTGGCCGGAGCTGGAGCAGCTCTTCGACCTGCGCGGCCTGGTCGAGGGCATGGCGGCCAGGGCCGCGGCGCAGCGCCGTGGGGACCGGGACCTGGAGGCGATGCGGGCCGCGCTCGACGCCTACGCCGGGGCGTCCAGCCTCCGCGAGGAGCAGGCGGCCGACGCGGCGTTCCACGCGGCCGTGGTCACCGCCGCGGGCAACCCCCAGATCAACGCGCTCAGCCGCGACCTGCTGATGCGGGTCAGCCTCGGCTTCCCGACCGAGCCGTACGGCGAGGACGACCCGGAGACCTACCGTCAGGCCCTGAACGAGCACCGCGCGCTGTACGAGGCGATCTCCGCGAGGGACGCCGAACGGGCCGGGTCCATCGCGGAGCGCCACTTCACCATGACGGCGGACGTGATCAGGGCGATGCTCGAACGCGGGCTCAACGACTCGCGAGATAGCTGATCAGCGTCCTGACCATCGCCCCGGTGGCCCCGGCGGGGCCGAGGTCGGTGGCCTTGTCCAGGTAGGCCGTGGTCGCGAAGTCCAGGTGCGCCCAGGGGACGCCGCCGGTGAAGTTCTCCAGGAACAGCGCGGCCAGGATCACGTCGGCGTGCGCACCCCCGTCGTTCTTGAAGTCGGCCACGTCGGACCTGATCCGCTCCAGGTAGGGACGCCACATCGGCATCTCCCACAGGGGCTCACCCTGTTCCTCGCCCGCCGCCGTGATCGCGCCGATCAGCGCCCGGTCGTTGCCGAGGACGCCGGTGATGTCCTCGCCCAGCGCGTGCATGACCGAGTACGTGAGGGTGGCGGCGTCGATGATCGCGTCCGGGCGGCGCTCGGCGAGGTAGGCCAGGGCGTCGGCCAGGACCAGCCGCCCCTCGGCGTCGGTGTCGGCGACCTCGGTGGTGATGCCGTTACGGTGCCGCAGGACGTCGCCGGGGCGCGTCGCCGACCCGCTGACCATGTTCTCGGCCGCGGGGACGACCGCGACGACGCCGGTCGGCAGGCCGAGCCGGGCCGCCGCCCGGACCACCGCGAGCATCGTGGCGCCGCCCGCCATGTCGCTCTTCATCGTCGCCATGGCCTTCTGGCTCTTGATCCCGAGGCCGCCCGCGTCGAAGGTGATGCCCTTGCCGGCCAGGCCGACGACCCCGCTCTTCCCGTCGCCGGGGTAACTCACCTCGATCAGGCAGGGCGGGTTGGCGCTGGCCGCGCCGACGCCGAGGATGCCGCCGAAGCCACCTTCGCGCAGCTCGTCGGCGGCGAGGACGCGGGCGTCCAGCCCCGCCTCCTCGGCCATCTCCACGGCCCGCCGGGCCAGGGTCATCGGGACCAGGTCCCCGGCGGGGGTGTTGACCAGGTCTCGGGTGAACGTCACGGCCTCGGCCACCACCTCGGCCCGCGCGACCGCGTCCCGGTTCTCCGGGCCGAGCAGGACCAGGTGTCCGACGGACCGGTTCTCGGGTGCGCTCTTGTAGCCGTCGAAGCGGTAGCCGCCGAGGCGAACGCCTTCGACGACCGCCCCGGGATGCGGCAGCGCGACCGCGACCGTGTCGAACCCGGCCATCCTGGGCGCCGCGTGCCCCACCGCCCGCCGTACGGCCCGCTCGTCGGCGTCGGGCTCCAGGCCGATCAGCAGGAGCGCCCCCGCCTGGAACGGGTCGCCCGCGCGGCGCGGCAGCAGGAGCTCCTCGCCCGGCCGCCCGGTGAATCCGGCGAGCCGGAGCTCGAACCCCAGGTCCTCGCCGGCGGACGCGGGCAGGACCAGCAGGTCGGCACGCACCTCGGTGGGCGCGTGCGGGGAGAAGGACACCTCCATGAGGCACTCCTAACGGGGTCAAACGTCTTAAAAGGTCCGTCGAGTGAACCATAAAGACGTCCCCGCTGACCAGGCACCCCCTCACAAACGCGTACGGCTCCCGCCCGGTGAGGGGCGGGAGCCGTACGAAGAGGGTGGAGCGGGGATCAGACCTGGCCGGCCTTCTCCAGGGCGCTGCAGCAGGTGTCCACCATCAGGCGGGTCACCACGTAGGGGTCGACGTTCGCGTTCGGGCGGCGGTCCTCGATGTAGCCCTTGCGCTCGATCTCGACCTGCCACGGGATGCGGACCGAGGCGCCGCGGTCGGAGACGCCGTAGCTGAACTTGTTCCACGGAGCGGTCTCGTGGTGGCCGGTGAGGCGGTCCTCGATGCCGTGGCCGTAGTTCTGCACGTGCTCCATGGCCTTCTCGGCCAGGGCCTCGCAGGCGGTGATGATCGGCTCGTACGACTCGCGCATCGCCTTGGTGGAGAAGTTGGTGTGCGCGCCGGCGCCGTTCCAGTCACCCTTCACCGGCTTGGCGTCGAGCGTGGCGGCGATGCCGAAGTCCTCGGCGACGCGGTACAGCAGCCAGCGGGCGATCCACATGTGGTCGCCGGCCTCTACCGGGCCGAGCGGGCCCACCTGGAACTCCCACTGGCCGGGCATGACCTCGGCGTTGATGCCGGAGATCTCCAGGCCGGCGGCCAGGCACAGGTCGAGGTGCTTCTCGACGACGTCGCGTCCGAAGACCTCGTCGGCGCCGACGCCGCAGTAGTAGCCGCCCTGCGGGGCCGGGAAGCCGCCGAGCGGGAAGCCGAGCGGGCGGCCGTCCTGGAAGAAGGTGTACTCCTGCTCGATGCCGAACCAGGACTCCTGGTCGGCGAACCGCTCGGCCACCTCGGTGAGGAGCGCGCGGGTGTTGCTGGCGTGCGGCGACATGTCCGGGTTGAGGACCTCGCACAGCACCAGCACGTTGTCACCGCCGCGAATCGGGTCGGGGCAGGTGAACACCGGCTTGAGCACGCGGTCGGAGGAGTGGCCCCCGGCCTGGTTGGTGCTGGATCCGTCGAAGCCCCAGGTCGGGAGCTCCGCGCCGTCCTTGAGGACACGCGTCTTGGACCTGAGCTTCGCCGTGGGCTCCGTGCCGTCGATCCAGATGTACTCAGCCTTGTAGCTCACGTCGATCCCTTCACGAGCGTGCGTTTCATCGCCACGCCCGAGAATGCCAACGGACCGTTTCGAAGCTTTTGCCCGTATGTGAACGGGATGTTAATCCGGTTCCTGGTTCTCGAATCCGACCACGAGCTCACCAGCCGCCACACCGACCCTGATCGTCGCGCCGTCCTGGACGTCTCCCGCGAGCAGTGCCCGGCCGATCCGCGTCTCCACCTCGCGCGAGATGAACCGCCGCAGCGGGCGCGCGCCGTACACCGGGTCGTAGCCCTCCTGGGCGATCAGGCGGCGGGCCTCCTCGGTGACCTCCAGCGTCATCCGCCGGTCGGCCAGCCTGGACCTGATCTCGCCGAACATCAGGTCGACGATCCGCTCGATCTCCGCCTCGGTCAGCGGCTTGAACAGCACGATGTCGTCCACCCGGTTGAGGAACTCGGGGCGGAAGTGCCGCCGCAGCGCCGCCATCACCTGGTCCCGGCCTTCGGGCTTGATCTCCCCGCTGGGGGTCACTCCTTCGAGCAGGTACTCCGACCCGATGTTCGAGGTCATGATGATGACGGTGTTCCTGAAGTCGACCGTACGGCCCTGCGCGTCGGTCAGCCGTCCGTCGTCGAGCACCTGGAGCAGTGTGTTGAACACGTCCGCGTGCGCCTTCTCGATCTCGTCGAAGAGCACCACCGAGTACGGCTTACGCCGTACGGCCTCGGTGAGCTGGCCGCCCTCCTCATAACCGATGTAACCGGGAGGGGCGCCGACGAGCCGGCTCACGGTGTGCCGCTCCTGGTACTCGCTCATGTCGACCCGGACCATGTTGTCCTCGGTGTCGAAGAGCGCCGCGGCCAGGGCCTTGGCCAGCTCGGTCTTGCCGACGCCGGTCGGCCCGAGGAAGATGAACGACCCGATCGGCCGGCGCGGGTCCTTGATGCCCGACCTGGCACGGATGACGGCGTCGGCGACCAGTTGCACGGCCTCGTCCTGGCCGATGACACGCTCGTGCAGGATGTCGTCCAGGCGGAGCAGCTTCTCCCGCTCGCCCTCCTGGAGGCGGCTGACCGGGATGCCCGTCCAGCGCGCGACGATCGCCGCGATCTCCTCCTCGGTCACGACCTCGCGCAGCAGCCGGCTCCTGCCCTGCTTGGCCTCCAACTGCTCCTCCTCCGCGGCGAGCCGCCGGGCCAGTTCGGGCAGCCGGCCGTGGCGCAGCTCGGCGGCGCGGTTGAGGTCGTAGCTGCGCTCGGCCACCTCGGCCTCGCGGCGTACCGCCTCGATCTCCTCACGCAGGCCCTGCACCTTGCGCAGCGCGTGCCGCTCGGACTCCCACTGCGCCCGCATCGCGTCGGCCTCGGCCCGCAGGTCGGCCAGCTCCTTGCGCAGGTCCTCCAGCCGGGTCCGGCTGGCGGGGTCCGTCTCCTTGGCGAGCGCCGCCTCCTCGATCTCCAGCCGCATCACCCTGCGGGTCAGCTCGTCCAGCTCGGCCGGCATCGAGTCGATCTCGGTACGGAGCATCGCGCACGCCTCGTCGACGAGGTCGATGGCCTTGTCCGGGAGGAAGCGGTCGGAGATGTACCGGTGGCTGAGGACGACCGCGGCGACCAGCGCGCCGTCCTGGATCTTCACGCCGTGGAACACCTCCAGGCGTTCGCGCAGCCCGCGGAGGATGGAGATGGCGTCCTCGACGGACGGCTCGTCGACGAGCACCGGCTGGAACCTGCGTTCCAGGGCCGCGTCCTTCTCGATGTGCTTGCGGTACTCCTGCAGGGTCGTCGCGCCGATCATGTGCAGCTCGCCGCGGGCGAGCATCGGCTTGAGCATGTTCCCCGCGTCCATCGCGCCCTCGGTGGCGCCCGCGCCCACGACGGTGTGCAGCTCGTCGACGAACAGGAGGATCCGCCCTTCGGCCGCCTTCACCTCGCCGAGCACGGCCTTGAGCCGCTCCTCGAACTCGCCGCGGTACTTGGCCCCGGCGATGAGCGCGCCCATGTCCAGGCTGAAGATCGTCTTGTCGCGCAGTCCCTCCGGCACGTCGCCGCGGACGATCCGCTGCGCCAGCCCCTCGACGATCGCCGTCTTGCCGACGCCGGGGTCACCGACGAGGACCGGGTTGTTCTTCGTCTTCCTGGACAGGATCTGGACCACCCTGCGGATCTCGCTGTCCCTGCCGATGACCGGGTCCAGTTTGTCCGCCGCCGCGTCCGCGACCAGGTCGCGGCCGTACTTCTCCAGGGCCTCGTACGCGCTCTCGGGCGTGGCGGAGGTGACCCGCTGGTGGCCGCGGATGTCGGTGAGGGCCTGCAGGAATCGCTCCCGGGTGAGGCCCTGCTCGCGCAGCAGGCGGCCCGCCGGAGTCTCGGGGCCCTCGTCGATCAGCGCGAGCACCAGGTGCTCGACCGACACGTAGTCGTCCTTGAGCCGCCCGGCCTCCCGATCGGCGGCGTCGAGCACCCGGGACAGCCGCTGGGTGACGAAGACCTGCCCCGGGGTCGTGCCCGGCCCGCTCACCGAGGGGCGGCGGCCCAGGTTCTCCTCCAGTTCCGTACGCAGCTTGCCGGGGTCGGCCCCGGCCCGGGACAGGAGGCGCGGCACGAGGCCCTCGGGCTGCGTGAGCAATGCCAGCAGGAGATGCTCGCCGTCGACCTCGGTCTGCCCGAGGCGCACCGCCACGGCCTGAGCGTCGTTCAGGGCCTCTTGCGACTTCTGGGTCAGCCTGTTCGGGTCCATGATCAACCTCCGGTCGTACGCGAGCGGGCTCGCAGGGCGGCCTCCAGTTCGGCCACGCGATCGAGCAGGTCGATCACCAGGCCGACCGAGGCGTAGTTGACGGCGAAACCGGCGCGCAGCCGCTGGATCCGGGCGACCACGGCGAGCTGTGACGGAGCGAGGCAGAGCCGGCCGGTCGCGTCGGGCGCGGCGTCGAGCAGCCCGAGCGCGACGAGCCGCCGCACGAGCTCGGGATGCAGGTTCGCGGCCCGCGCGAACGTGTCCAGGTCCATCCGCGGCAGGTCCATCCGGACGAGTGCGTAGCTCATCGGCGGCTCCTCGGGTCGAAGCCGGAGACCGCGGACAGCTCCTCGAACAGCCGCCGCTCCTCGTCGGTGAGATGCGGCGGCACCATGACCTTGGCCTCCGCGAGCAGGTCGCCCGGCGTACCGCGCGGGTTGGGCAGGCCCCGGCCGCGCAACCGCAGGTGACGGCCGGTGGACGTCCCGGCAGGGACCCGCACCTTGGCCTCGCCGCCCGGCGTGTCGACCGCGACCGTCGCGCCGAGCGCCGCCTCCCAGGGGGCCAGCGGGAGCGCGACGTGGATGTTCCTGCCCCTGACCTCGTAGCGGGGATGCGGCGCGATCCTGACGATGAGGTAGAGATCGCCCGCGGGCGCGCCCTCGCTGCCGTGGCCGCCCTGACCGGCCAGCCTGATGCGCTGCCCCTCGGTGACCCCGGCGGGGATGGAGACGTCGACCCTCCGGCCGGTGGGGAGCGTGAGTGAGCGGCGGGCGCCCCGGTAGGCGTCCTCGACCGTGACCGTGATCTCGGCCTCCTGGTCGGCGCCGGGTACCGGCCCCCACCGACGGCCGCCCCGGCGACCGCCGAAGATCCCGCCCAGGATGTCCTCGAAGTCCCCACCCGCGAAGTCGCCGCCGGCGAACTCCCACTCAGGCGCGCCGCGTGCCCCGGCACCCGCCCTGGCCCCGGCTCCGGCGCGGGCGCGGGCCCACGTCTCGGGGTCCACGTCCGGGGGCACCTGGCGGAAGTCCGGGCCGAACGCGTCGTACCGTTTGCGCGTCTCCGGGTCGGACAACACCTGGTAGGCCTCCGAGATCTCCTTGAAGCGGTCCTCGGCACCCGGATCCTTGTTCACGTCAGGGTGGTAGGACCGGGCGAGCTTGCGGTAGGCGCGCTGGATCTCCTGCTGGCTCGCGGTCCGCGGAACGCCCAGTACCTCGTAGAAGTCACCCGCCATCGGTCCGCCCTCAGTCCGCCTTCGTGGAGACGACCACGGACGCGGGCCGGAGCAGGTGCTCCGCGTCGCCGTAGCCCGGCCGTACGACCTCGACGATCGTCCCGGGCGCCGCGTCCCGGTCGGGTACGGCGCCGACCGCCTCGTGCAGGGCCGGGTCGAACTTCTGCCCGGCGACGTCCTGGCGTGGGAAGCCCAGCCTGCTCAGGACCGCGACCGCCTGGTCCCGCACCGCACGTACGCCCTCGATCACCGCGTCGGCGGGACCGAGAGCGCCGTCTCCGGCATGGCGCAGGGCGAGTTCGAGGTTGTCGAGCACGGGCAGCCACTCGGCGGCCACCCTGGTCCGCTCCTCCATACGCTGGCGCTCCACGTCCCCGGCCATCCGGCGGCGTACGGTGTCCAGCTCGGCGACGGCGCGCAACCACCGGCCCTCCAGCTCGGCCACCCGCTCGTCGACCTCGTTCTCGGCGACCTCGTTCCGGTTCTCGTCGTGGCCCCCGGGCCTGCCCTCCTCGCGCTCGGCCATGGGTCAGTCCGAGGTGGTGAACTCGGCGTCGATGACGTCCTCGCCGCCCTCGCCTCCGGGCGGGCGGCCCGGCCCGGCCTCCCCAGGAGGCCCCTGAGCCGCCGAGGACGCGCCGAGACCGTGGTAGACCTGCTGGAGTTCGGCGGTGAGGGAGCGGAGCCGGTCGATCGGCACCTCCTCCTTGATCGCCTGCCGCGCGTCCGTGACCAGCGTCTCCGCCCGCGCCTTCTCGTGTACGGGCACCGCCTGGCCGAGCTCGTTCACCCGGCGTTCGACGGCGTAGGCGACCGTGTCCAGCTCGTTGCGCGCGTCGATCAACTCGCGGAGCCTGGTGTCCTCCCCGCGGTGCTGCTCGGCGTCGGCGACCATGCGGTCCACCTCGGACGTGTCCAGGTTGGAGCTCTCGCTGATCGTGATGCGCTGCTCCCCTCCGGTGTCCTTGTCCTTGGCGGACACGTTGAGAATGCCGTTCGCGTCGATGTCGAACGTCACCTCGACCTGCGGCGTACCGCGCTGCGCGGGCCGGATGTTCTCCAGGCGGAACCGGCCGAGGACGCGGTTGTCCGCGGCCCGCTCGCGCTCGCCCTGGAGCACGATCACGTCCACGGCGCTCTGGTTGTCCTCCGCCGTGCTGAACGTCTCCGTCCGGCGGGCGGGGATCGTCGTGTTCCGCTCGATGACCTTGGTCATCACTCCGCCGAGGGTCTCGACGCCCAGCGACAGCGGGGTGACGTCGAGCAGCAGGACGTCCTTGACCTCGCCCTTGATGATCGCCGCCTGGGCGGCCGCGCCGATGGCCACGACCTCGTCCGGGTTGACGGTCATGTTGGGGTCCTTGCCCCCGGTCATCCGGCGTACCAGGTTCTGCACGGCGGGCATGCGCGTCGAACCGCCGACCAGGATGACCTCGTCGATGTCGTCGGGGGTGAGCTTCGCGTCGGCCATCGCCTGCTCCACCGGCTTGGTGCAGCGCTCCACCAGGTCGGCGGTGATCTGCTCGAAGGTCGAGCGCATCAGCGTCGTGTTCAGGTGCTTGGGGCCGTTGGCGTCCGCGGTGATGAACGGCAGACTGACCGTGGTCTGGGTGACCGACGACAGCTCGACCTTGGCCTTCTCCGCCGCTTCGAACAGCCGCTGGAGCGCCTGCGGGTCGCGCCTGAGGTCGATGCCCTCCTGCCGCTGGAACTCGTCGGCCAGGTGGTCGACGACCCTGCGGTCGAAGTCGTCGCCGCCGAGGTGGGTGTCCCCGGAGGTGGAGCGCACCTCCACCACGCCCTCGCCGATGTCCAGGATGCTCACGTCGAACGTGCCGCCGCCGAGGTCGAAGACGAGGACGGTCTCGTTCTCCTTCTTGTCCAGCCCGTACGCCAGGGCGGCCGCGGTGGGCTCGTTGATGATCCGCAGGACCTCGATGCCGGCGATCTTGCCGGCGTCCTTGGTGGCCTGCCGCTGGGCGTCGTTGAAGTACGCGGGCACCGTGATGACGGCTTCGGTGATCTTCTCGCCGAGGAACTTCCCGGCGTCCGCGACGAGCTTCCTGATCACCAGGGCGGAGATCTCCTCCGGGGCGTACTGCTTGTTGCGCACCTGGAAGCGCACCGCGCCGCCGGGTCCCTCGACCACGTCGAAGGACACCGCGTTCATCTCGCTGGTGACCTCGTCGTAGCGGCGTCCGATGAAGCGCTTGGACGAGTAGATCGTGCCCTTCGGGTTCAGGATCGCCTGCCGCCGGGCGAGCTGGCCGACGAGGCGTTCGCCCTGGTCGGTGAACGCCACCACCGAGGGGGTGGTCCGCGATCCCTCCACATTGGGGATCACCGACGGCTGCCCGCCTTCCATCGCCGCGATCACGGAGTTCGTGGTGCCCAGATCGATGCCGACTGCCTTCGCCATGCGGTGCTCCCTCACCTGACTGCCTGACCGTCCGGGCACACCCGGCACGTACGTCCTGGTCCGATTGGCGCGCGCGCCATCGCGGGGTCCGACATGCCCTCATGAGGCGCCTTCACGCGGCGGGCCCTCTTCTGAGCGTCGCCTGCCGGTCGCCGGGCCACACCGTCAAATCGTGTAGTCGTCACGGATACGGGTAGCCGTCACATCAACTGACCAGGTATTTCGCGGCATGACATCTTTCGGGGGACATGCGATGCGCGCATGCGAAGAGGCCGCCGTCGCCGGGGTGCTGGAACGGGCCGGAACCGGTGAGGACGGCGTCCTGCTGATCGACGGCGAGCCGGGCACCGGCAAGACGACCCTGCTCACCCGGGCGGCGGCGCAGGCGTCCATGCGGGGGTTCGGCCTGGCGACGGGCGGCGCCGAGGAACTCGACCGGCTCATCCCCCTGAACCCGATCCTGTCCGCCTTCGACGACATGCCCGCCGAGGACGACCCCGCTTCCGAGGGGTTGGAGACCCGGCTGGAACGCCTGCGGATCCACATGGAGAAGCGGATGGCCACCGGCCCGCTGCTGGTCACCCTGGACGATCTCCACTGGGCCGACCCGGCCACACTCATGGCGGTGCGCACCCTCCAGTGCCGGTTGTCGTCCCGTCCGCTCGCCTGGATCCTCGCCCGCTCGACCGGCGGCCAGAGGCACGAGGCGGAGCGGCTCTTCGACGTCCTGGAACGGCACGGCGCCCACAGGATGACGCTCGGCCCGCTGCCGGACGACGCCGTCGCCCGGATCGTGGCCGACCTGCTGGACGCCCGGCCAGAACCGGAACTGCTCGCGTTCGCCTCCGGCGCGGGAGGCAACCCGTACCTGCTGGTCGAGCTCGTCGACGGGCTGCGCGACGAGGGCGCGGTCGAGATCGCGGGCGGATGCGCCCGGCTGCTGTCCCCCGTGCTCCCGCGCCGCGTACGAGTGCTCGTACGGCACCGCCTGGACGGGTTGGGCCGCGAGGCCCGCCACCTGGTGGAGGCGGCCGCCGTCCTCGGGCGGTCGTTCTCGCCCGACGACGTGTCCGAGTTGCTCGGCGCGTCACCCGCGATGCTGCTCCCCGCGCTGGAGGAGGCGCTCGAGGCCGGCCTGCTGGTGGCGGTCCGGGACGATCTCGCCTTCCGGCACGAGCTGGTCTGGCGGGCCGTGCTGACCGGCCTGCCCCGGCCGCTGCGGCTCGCCCTCTGCCACCAGGCCGAACGCTGTTCCGGTCGCGCCGGCCGTCTCGGCGGACCCGATGATTTCGGCCACTTTGGCCGCTTCGACCACTTCGGCCACGGGGGCGCCGGAGACCGGGACAGCAGCGACATCAGCGAGATCAGCGACGGCGTGGCCGCCGGACAGGAGCGGTTCGCCCTCGCCCTGCTGCTCGCCGACGCCCGCAGGCCGGACGAGGCGCGTTCCCTCCTCGGCATGGTTCCCGCCACACCCCCGGCGGCGGCCGAAACCGGCTGGACGGACGCGGACCGGGCGCGCGGCCATGCCGTCCTGCGCGCCCGTACGGCTCTCGCGTCGGGACGGCTCGACGAGGCAGCCGCCGACGCGCGGACGTGCCTGCGCGCCGACGGCACCCCGGCGACCGGCTTGATCGGCTCGCTCGCAGCGTCCGTGCTGGTCACGGTCGCACTGCGGCGCGGCGATCTGCGCGCGTCGCTCGCCCACGCGCCGGCCCGGCCTCCCGGCCACCCGTCCGTACGGGCGTGTCCCGGCGGCGACGACCTGATCCGGTCCATGGCCTCGGGACGCGCGACCGAAGCGGGCGAGGGCGCGGAACGCGCGATGGAGCAGCTGCTCCGGGATGACGTCTATTCCGGGCTGACACGGCATCCATGGGTGCTCGCCGGAGAACCGGGCTGCGCCGTCTGGCTGGTCCGCGTCGCGCTCCGCACCGGTGACCTGAGGCGGGCCGAGCTCGTCGCGACCGCCCTGGACCGGCTGCCCGCAGGCCATTCCGGCGTTCCCCGCGCCGGAGTCTCACACGCGCGCGGCCTGATCGACGGCGACCCCCGCGCGCTCGCGCTGGCGGCGGACCGAGCCGCCGATCCCTGGTCGCGGGCCTCGGCGGAGGAGGACCTCGGGGTGCTCCTGTGCCGTACCGGCGACCAGGCGGCCGGGATCGAGAGCCTGAACCGCGCCCTCGCCGGATACGGAGAGTCGGCCGCCACGCGGGACACCGCCCGGGTCCGCCGCCGGTTGCGCCAGGAGGGGGTGCGCCGCCGCCATTGGAGCTACGCCGACAGGCCGGTCACCGGGTGGGACAGCCTCACCGACACCGAGCGCGCCGTGTCACTCCTGGTCGCGCAGGGATGGACGAATCGCCAGGTCGCCGAGCAGATGTTCATCAGCGTGCACACGGTGGCGTTCCACCTGCGGCAGATCTTCAGAAAGCTGGACATCCGGTCCCGGGTCGAGCTCACCCGGCTGGCCGTCGAGCACAGTGCCTGACCGGCCCGCGATGTGACGGAGTCACGGCGGGCGATCCCGCTTCAGTCTCCGGCCGCCTCCTCGGCCGAGCCCTCGACGCCGGTACGGCTCACGCGGCGACCGGCGTGGCGGGCCAGGTCGGCGAACCGCAGCGCGTCGCGTACGGCGGCGCCGCCGTGATCGTTGTTGAAGTACACGTAGGCGTCCGGTACGTCCCCCAGCCGGTCCAGCCACGAACGCAACGCCCGGTCACCGTACGAGGGAAGCGGCCGGGCCAGGCCCTCGTGGAGCCGGAGGTAGGCCCAGCGCGCGGTCCGCCACAGCGGGTTCAGCGGGCGGCCCAGGCTGTCGGCCCAGCAGAGGGCGGCACCGAACTCGCCCAGTGTCTCGCGCACTTCTTCGGTCCACCACGAGGTGTGCCGGAACTCCACCGCCACCCGTACTTTGCCGGGGAACCGGGCCAGACAGTGGTGGAGCCGCTCACAGTCCACCGCCAGCGTGGGCGGGAGCTGCAGGAGGATCGGACCGAGTTTGGAACCGAGGCCCTCCGCCATCCCGAGCAGCCGTTCGACCGGCTCCTCGGGATCCTTGAGCCGCTTGATGTGGGTGAGGAAACGACTCGCCTTGACCGCCATGACGAAATCGCCGGGAGTGCGCTCGCCCCACGACTCGAAGGTCTCCCGTGACGGCAGCCGGTAGAAGGCGTTGTTGTTCTCCACCGTGGAGAACGCCTCGCCGTACCTTTCGAGCCAGAGCCGATGCGGCGCTCCGGAGTACAGCCGGTCTCCCCAGTCGGCGTACTGCCAGCCGGAGGTGCCGACGAACCATGGCATGCCGGTCCTCTACCCACGTTCCCGCATAGATCCCCGATCGCTGGGCAGGTCGGTCAAAAACCGACGAAATCGCAGGTGAACCGGCGCGAGGGAGCAGACATGATCCAGGGCAAGACGATCGCGTTCCTCGTCGCCCCGGAGGGCGTCGAGCAGGTCGAGCTCACCGAGCCGTGGAAGGCCGTACAGCACGCGGGCGGCAACCCTCGACTGATCTCCACCGATCCGGGCACGATCCAGGCGTTCCATCACCTGGACAAGGCGGAGTCGTTCCCGGTCGACTCGACCCTCGACCAGGTCTCCGCCTCGGAGTTCGACGGGCTGATCCTTCCCGGCGGGGTCGCCAACCCCGACATGCTCCGTACGGAGCCCAAGGCCGTCGAGTTCACGAAGGCGTTCTTCGACGCGGGCAAGCCCGTGGCCGCCATCTGCCACGGACCGTGGACGCTGATCGAGGCCGACGCGGTCCGCGGCCGTACGGTGACCTCGTGGCCGAGCCTCCGGACCGACCTGCGCAACGCGGGGGCGAACTGGGTGGACCAGGAGGTCGTGGTCGACACCGACGGGGCGAACACGCTGATCACCAGTCGCAAGCCTGACGATCTCAAAGCGTTCTGCCAGGCCGCCGTCGACGCCTTCGGCGACTAGATCTCCGGCATTCGATCTGGCACCCCAGATCAATGACCCGATAGCCCTCCAAATCAGTCACTGAGAGTAACTTTTCGATTACGGAGATACAAGAATCGGCACTCCAGACAGGCGACCACTCCTACCGTCACGCCGTGCCCACAATCCAACATGAAGCCATCGTGCGCCTGTTCTATGAACGTCCCCAACTGGCGGCCGAACTCCTCGCGGAAAGCCTGCATGTCCGGCTCCCCGATTACGATCACGCGGCGGTTGAATCGGGAGATCTCACCGAGGTGACCCCGGCCGAGCTGCGGGCGGACTCGGTGATCGTACTCAGTCGCGAGCGTGCCGACGCTCGTCCCGAGCCGGTCCTCGCCGTCGTCGTGGAGGTGCAAAGGGACCGGGATCCCGACAAGCACTGGAGCTGGCCGATGTACCTCATCAGCCTTCGCAACCGGATGAAATGCCCGTCGATCCTGCTGGTGATCTGCCCGGACCCGGGAGTGGCCCGCTGGTCCCGGCAACCCATCGGACTGGGCCACCCCGGTCTGGTCCTCAGTCCGCTCGTCGCCGGCCCGACCGATGTCCCCATGATCCTCAGCCCGCTGGAGGCCGCCGAGGATCCGGAACTCGCCGTCCTCTCGGTGATCACTCATGCGACGACGCCAGAGGGTCCCGACATCCTGAACGCCCTGCTCACCGCCGTGCACAAGCTCGATCCCGAACGAGGCGCCCTATACGCTGACATGGTACGTGCGGCGCTGCCCCACAAGATCTGGGAGCACCTGGAGAATCTCATGCAGACCGAAACCCGTGAATTCCTCAGCGACTGGGCCCGCGACAACGTGGCCAGGGGCAAGGCCGAAGGCCTGGTCGAAGGAAAGGCCGAAGGCCTGGTGGAAGGCAAGGCCGAGGGCAAGGCCGAAGCGATCTTCGCAGTGCTCTCCGCACGCGGCCTCGACCTGCCTGACGACGTCCGTTCCGCCATCGCGGACTGCTCGGACCTCGGCCGGCTCGACGCCTGGATCCGGGCGTCCGTCACCGTGGAGTCGGCACGCGACCTGCTCGACATCTGAGACACGCCCCGGCGTCGGCACCCCGGCCGGCCCACCCCACACGGCGAACTCAGCCGCCGGACCGTTCAGACGGTCCGGCGGAGGCCTGTCCGAGGAGATATTTCCCCAGGGCCCTGCGGGGCGGCCGGAGCTTTCCGGCGGATGCTGGGGCGCTCCGCTGAGCCCTCCGCACCCCTTTGACGTCGCTGGATCTCGTTGCCCCGCCGAACTTCCGGGCCACCCGCGAGCGCCCCGCGGTCTCGGGGCGCGGTGAGGGGCATACGACGGCGTTCTTGATCGCTCTGACACTTCCCGACGCGGAGCCGCCTCTGTCATGCTTTTCCGCATCGTTCGCGATCGATCGCGGAGAAAGACATACATGACTGTTTCTACCGGCAATATGCTGCCGGCCGCCGGGTCCGAGGTGTTCACGCTCGGCGAGGTTCTCGGCGTCGTGTCCGCCGACCGGCTCCGGCACGACGGCACCGCCCGGCTCGACATGGAAGGGCCCGAGCTGACCATGGCGGTCGGGCTGGCCCGGCTGGGACATTCCGTCGGCTGGCTGGGTCGGGTCAGCTCCGACGAACTGGGCGCCCGCGCCCTGACGACGCTGCGCGGCGAGGGGGTGGACGTCTCCTCCGTCCGGGTCGACGAGACGGCCTCCACCGGCCTGGTCGTACGGCAACGCCGGATCGGGCGGGCGACGCACGCCGTCTACTACCGGGCGGGATCGGCCGGATCTCGGCTCTCCACCGGCGACGTGCCGGCCGAGGCCGTACAGTCGGCACGGATCCTGCACGTCACCGGCATCACGCTCGCGCTGAGCGGGTTCTCCTGGAGCGCGGTCCACCACGCGGTCAAGCTGGCGAGGGACGCGGGGGTCCTGGTCTCCGTGGACGTCAACCACCGGCCGTACCTCTGGGAGAGCGTGGACGAGGCGCGGCAGGGTCTGACCGAGCTGGCCGCGTCCGCCGACGTGCTCTTCGCCAATCAGGACGAGCTGAGCCTCGTCGATTCCGTGATCGGCACGATCCCCGAACTCGTCGTCACCCGGGGGTCCAAGGGGGCGAGCGCGACAGTGGACGGGCTGCGCTACGACACCCAGGCCGCCCCCGTCACGGCGGTGGACGCGACCGAGGTCGGTGGTGCCTTCGTGGCGGGATATCTGAGCGCGATGCTCGACGGGCTGCATCCGGCCGACCGGCTCAAGCGGGGCATCGCCGTGGCCGCGTTCGCCGTGGCCAGTCCGAGCCCGTGGCAGGGCCTGCCCACCCGGGCCGAACTGCCCCCGTGATCGGGCGAGGTCGAGCGTTCACTCCCGGAGCATTCTTGGAGCGCTCCCGAAAGTGACCGCGTTCACGCGACGAAGCGCTGATCCGGGCGTAGCCGCCGGCGTCCACGACGTTCATGGTCAGGGCGGCCTCGAACTCACACCCGAGAGCCCTGATCAGGTGGGTGTTGGCGTTCACGCACAGATCGTCGGAGCCACTCTCACGACGTCGATCGCTCGCCGCCGCATGCCGGAGATCACGCCTCCTGCCAGGGCGTGCTACGGATGCGGGTGTTTCCGGGGTCGTAGGGCGGCTCGGACACGATCCGCGCCCCCACCCACCCTCCGTTGATCCCGATCTCCACCCGTCCGGTGATTTCGACAGGCAGGTACGCGTACGCGATCGAGCGGCGGACGCGGTAGCCGTACCCGCCGCTGGTCACCCGCGAGATCGACGTAGTCGACGTGATGGACGTGGTCGGCGTGGTCGGCTTTGGTGGGGCTCCGGATGACGACGTCGGTGAGGCGGAGGACGCGAACGGCCGCGTGGATGACGGGGCGTCGTGATGGACGGGCCTGATCGGCTCGCCGCCGAGACAGACCTCGCGGGGGTCGTCCACGATCAGGCAGCGCAGCGTCTGGCGGGGCTCGGGCAACGCGGTCCTCGTCTCCTCGCGTACGGCGAAGCCGAGACCGGCCTCAAGCGGTGTCGTCTCGGGCGTGATGTCCAGGCCCCAGACGCGGTAGCCCTTCTCCAGCCGCAACGCGTCGATGGCCTTGTAACCGGCGGGCAGCATGCCGTGCGGCAGCCCGGCGTCCATCAGCGTGTCCCACAGGGTCAGGCCGTATTCGACCGGGCAGTAGAGCTCCCAGCCGAACTCGCCCACGAAGGTCACCCGCTGGGCCAGCACGGGAACGTGGCCGACGCTGATCTCACGCGCTCGCAGGTAGCCGAATGTCAGGTCGTCGTCCGTGAGGCCACTCAGGATGTCGTACGCCTTCGGACCCCACAGGCAGTAGCAGGCGTACGTCGAGGTGACGTCCCGAATCTCGACGCCGTTCTCGATCGCCCTCCCGGCACCGTTCCCGATCTCGCTCTCGGCTCTGCCCCCGAGCCCGCTCTCGGCGTCGGTTGCGATGTGCCGCCGGCGCAGCCAGGCGGCGTCGTGGACGCCGAAGGCCGTACCTGTGACCAGGCGGAACCGGTCCCGGGCGAGCCGGGTCACGGTCACGTCGGCCTCGATGCCGCCACGTTCGTTGAGGAGTTGCGTGTAGACGACGGTGCCGACCGGCCGGTCGATCCGTCCGGCGCAGGCGCGTTCGAGCATGGCCAATGCGCCATGACCGGAAATTTCGAGTTTCGCGAAGGAAGTCTGGTCAAAGAGCCCCGCGCTGTTCTGGGTGGCCAGGCACTCGCGTCCGATCGCGGGCGACCAGACCCTCCCCGCCCACCCCCTCGGCGCGGCCCAGACCCCGAGCTCGGTAGCCCCCGACCCCACGGCCTCGGCGCACAGCCTGTCGGCCACCACACCATCGGAGTCCGGTTGATCGGCGTTGGACTCGAACCAGTTGACGCGTTCCCAGCCCGCCTTCTCCCCGAAGGACGCCTTCAGCTCGGTATGCCGTACCCACGCGGGTGGCCTGCGGAGCGGACGGGCGGCGGTGCGCTCCTCGCCCGGATAGACGATGTTGTAGTACTTGCTGTACGAGTCAAGCGCCTTGGCGCGCGCCCACCGCGACGAGCGCGCGTGCCCGCCGAATCGATGGATGTCCATTCCGAAGACGTCGTATTCGGGCGTGCCGTCGACGATCCACTCGGCCATGACCTTGCCCACGCCGCCCGCGGCGGCCAGGCCGTGCACGCAGAATCCGGCGGCTACCCAGAATCCTCGCGTCGCGGTCTCCCCCAGCAGGAACTCGCCGTCCGGGGTGAACGCCTCAGGGCCGTGCACGACGCTGCGGAACTCGCCCGCGTCCTGCCCGGTCCCGACGTCGCCCAGGAGGGGAACCCGTCGCACCGCCGATAACCACGATTCCTGAAATTTCGGCATATCGGGGGCGAAAAGCGTGCGGGGTTCGGCGAGCGGGCGGGCGGTGTCCCAGACCTGTGGAGTCCTGATGTATCCCCCGACGAGGATGCCGCCGTCCTCCTCCCGGAAATACACGATGTTGTCCGGGTCCCGCACGGTCGGCGTCTCCGCCGGCACGCCCTTCGGCTCGGTGACGACGTACTGGTGCTTGATCGGCACGATCGGCACGTTCACGCCCGCCAGCCGGCCGACCACACCCGCCGCCGCCCCCGCCGCGTTCACCACCGTCCCGGTCCGCACCACCAACTCTCGACCCGACTCTCGACCCGACTCTCGACCTGCCCCGCCACCCGACCCGCCGCGCAGCCGTACGGCACGCACCTCGGCGCCCCCGGGCCCTTCGGCCACGTCGATGCCGGTGACCTCGACTCCGGTGAAGATCCGTACGCCGAGCCGGCGGGCGCCCTCGGCCAGCGCCAGACCCAGGCGTGCGGGATCGAGCCAGCCGTCGCCGGGAAGCCACAGCGCGGCGCGCACGTCGGCGACCTCCAGCAGGGGAAGCCGGTCCAGCGTCCCCGCCTGGTCGAGCACCTCCATGTCGAGCCCGTACGCCTCGGCCGCCGCCGCCTGACGCAGGAGCTCCTCGTGGCGTTCCGGAGTCGTCGCGAGGCGCAGCCCGCCCACGCCGTGCCATCCGGGGTCGAGGCCGGTCAGCTCGCGCAACTCGGGATAGAGCCCGGCGGAGTACATGATCATGCGAGTCTGCGTGACGGTGGACCTGAGCTGGCCGACGAATCCGGCGGAGTGCCAGGTGGTGCCCTCGGTCAGATCGTGCCGCTCGACGAGGATCACGTCCGTCCAACCGAGCCTGGCCAGATGGTAGGCGACGCTGCACCCCGCCACACCACCACCGATGACGACCGCCCGAGCGTCGGCTGGAATTCGCGACATCGGCACCTTTCCCGCGACCTCAGATGTCACATGAGGCTGCTTGATTCCGTAACACCCCGCCTGCAGAATCGGATCAATGGTCTGAAGGTAGACCAAAAGGAGTCGCCCATGCCAGACTTCGTTCAGGACGCACTGGCGCTCGTCGCGAACTGGGCCGGTCGGCCGGTCACCCACACGACGATCAAGGGCGGATTCAGTCACCACATCGCGCGTGTGGAGACGGAGGACGGTGACCGCTGGCTACTGCGCGTACTGGACCCCCGGATCGCCGAGACCGGCCTCGGCGTCCCCCTTCACCAGGAGATCGCCAACACGCTGTGCGCCGCGGCCACCGGTGTGGGCGCCCAGGTCCTCCACGTCCTGCCCGGCGCGATGGTCCTGGAGTACATCGACGGCGTCACCCTCGACGGCGCCGTGATGAGCACCCCCGAGACGATCACGAAGGTCGCCGCCGCCTGTCGGCGCCTGCACGCCGGACCGCGGTTCGCCAACTCGTTCTCGATCTTCCGGAAGCTCGACGAGCTGCTCGCCATCTGTCGTACGCACGAATTGACGCTCCCGGAGGGATACACGGACCGGCTGCCGGTGGTCGCCGAGATCGAGGCCGCTCTCGCCGCCGCGCCGCTGCCCACCGTCCCCTGCCACAACGACCTGCTCCCCCAGAACCTGATCGACGCCGGTGCCGAGATCCGCATCGTCGACTACCAGCTCTCCGGCGACAACGATCCCTGCTTCGAGCTCGGCGACATCGCGGCCGAGGCCGACTACGACCCCGATCAGGTCGTACGGCTCACGCGGGCGTACTTCGGCGACGACCGGCACGCCCCGCGGGTACGGCTGAACGCGATCATGTCCAACCTCGCCTGGGCGCTGTGGTTCGTCGTGCACTGCGGGCTCATCCGCAACCGCGCGCTTTTCGACTTCCATCTCGACGCCGAGGCCGCCGCCAAGTTCGCGCGGGCCGTACGCGACCTCGACGCCCCCAGCTTCGGCCATCTCATCGACGGCCGGATACCCCCCACCAGTTAGAGGAGGCCTCATGGCGCAAGCCCTCGACGACGACGCCAGACGACTCGCCGAACTCGGCTACAAACAGGAGCTCTCGCGGACCTGGAGCGGGTTCTCCAACTTCGCCATCTCTTTCTCCATCATCTCGATCCTGGCCGGCTGCTTCACGACGTTCAGCCAGGCGTGGAACAACGGCGGACCGCTCGCGATCTCCGTAGGCTGGCCCCTGATCTCGGCGTTCATCCTGATCATCGGGTTCTGCATGGCGGAGCTGGTCTCGGCCTACCCGACGGCGGGTGGCATCTACTGGTGGGCCGCCAAGCTGGGCAAGCCGATCCACGGCTGGTTCACCGGCTGGCTCAACCTGATCGGCCTGATCGCGGTGACCGCCAGTGTCGACTACGGCTGCGCCACCTTCCTCAACATCACCATCGGCCGTTTCAGCGACAGCTGGGCCCAGGGCGACGCCCTGCGGCAGACGTTCCTGCTGTTCGCCGTCGTCCTGGTGCTGCACGCGCTGATCAACATCTTCAGCCACCGCCTGATCTCGATCCTGCAGAACGTGTCGGTGTGGTGGCATGTGTTCGGCGCGGCGGCGGTCGTGCTCATCCTGATCTTCGGGCCGTCGGAGCACCAGAGCGTGGGCTTCCTGTTCGAGCGGTTCAACAACTCGGGATTCGGCTCCGGTGACTCCGGTCCCGCGTTCTGGCTGTACGTCCTGCCGCTCGGGTTCCTGCTCACGCAGTACACGATCACCGGGTTCGACGCCTGCGCCCACGTCTCCGAGGAGACCCACGGCGCGGCCAGGACCGCGGCGAAGGGCCTCTGGCAGTCGATCTTCTATTCGGCGATCGGCGGTTGGATCCTGCTGCTGTCGTTCCTCTTCGCGGCGACCGACGTGGACGCCGTCAACAAGGAAGCCGGTTTCGTCGGCGCCATCTTCACGTCGTCGTTGTCGTCCACGCTCGCGACGGTGATCTTCGGCATCTCCACGATCGGGCAGTTCTTCTGCGGCATGAGCTGCGTGACCTCCATGTCGCGGATGACGTACGCGTTCTCCCGCGACGGCGCGGTCCCCGGCTGGCGGCTCTGGTCGCGGGTGGACCGCAACCGCACTCCGGTCAACGCCATCCTGGGCGGCTGCGCGGTCGCGTTGCTGATCACGCTGCCCGCGCTGTACGCCCCCGAGGGCACGACCACGCCCGTGGCGTTCCTGGCCGTGGTGTCCATCGCGGTGATCGGGCTCTACCTGGCCTTCCTCATCCCGATCTGGCTGCGGCTGCGCGCCGGGGCCGACTTCCAGCCCGGACCGTGGACGCTCGGGCCGAAGTACAAGGTGCTCGGCTGGATCTCGGTGGTCGAGATCGCGGTGATCTCGGTCTACTTCATCCTGCCGATCGCGCCCGCCGGTGTGCCGGGTAGCGACGACTTCGCCTGGACGTCCGTGAACTACGCACCGATCGCCGTGGGCGCCGTACTGCTGGGCATCGCCCTGTGGTGGACCCTCTCGGCGCGGAAGTGGTTCACCGGCCCACGCCGGACCGTCGACGAGATCGAGGAGCCCGAGACCGTCGCCTGATCACCCCCGGCGTCGCCTTTTGATGCCAGAACCTCTCATGCCCGATCTATGACTCCTGTCCTGAACGGCCCGCGCCCACCCGGCGCGGGCCGTACGCGTTTAGCCCGCACACGTTTCACACGTTTGGGCCGCACCGCAGCGGCCGTACGTGCATGGGGGCCGTACGTACATGGGGCCGCACGCGCATGGGGTGCGCATACATGGGGCCGTAGGCGCACATGCATGGGGCTGCACATGCATGGGGCTGCACGCGCATGGGGGCCGCACATGCATGGGGCTACGCCGCATTTCTCGTAGCCGCCGAACCCGCAACCCAGTGCCCAAGGCAACGGGATTCTGAGCCCGAGCCCCGCAGCCGTCGCACTCCACAGCCCTTGACGCCCGCTGCTCGCGCATCTTTGGCCATCAGGACTCGCTGCCATAGCCATCGAATGCCACACCCTGCACCCTCGATCCGTAACGTAGAAGGGGCGCCGTACTGGGCCCTGGCCCCGGTCCTGCAGGCATGGGCGGGCCACGTCGCCAGCCTTCGCGAGATCACCCCGGCCGACATCCAGGCTGCCGTCGACGACCGTCCGCCCGCCGCCGCCCACAACCTCCTGCCCGCCCTGCGGCACCGGACGGCTGCACGTCACCCGCCCGACCGGCCGCCACACCATCTACCTCGACGAGCTCACCCACACCCTGGCCATCGACTGGCTACGTGAACGGCGCCGCCTCTGGCCCCGCACCTCCAACCCCTACCTGCCGGTCAGCCGGATCACCGCGGCCGACCCCTCCCATCCACCCATCTCCCACAACTTCACCGACACGCTCTTCCAACGCGTCGGCATCAGCCCCGGCCGGCTCCGCCGCGACCGAATCCTCGATGAAGCCGCCCACACCGCCGACCCGATCCACCTCATGCGCGTCTTCGGCATCAGCAGCAAGATCGCCATGAAGTACGTCCACGCCGCCCACCCCGAACGCCGCGCCACCGGTCCCCGATAGATCACGGCAACCGTTCCGGCAAGACCATCGCGCCCACCCCCACACCACCGCGAGCACCCTCAGGATCAGCCCATGAACAGCAGCCGGTTCCCACGAACCCACCCC
>NZ_JADDIL010000069.1:0-50534 GCF_020826795.1 Microtetraspora sp. AC03309
AGATACCTGATCAGATTCGGGAAGGTACACCCCTTCCCGTCAGATCCACAGGTTTCAAGCATTGCTCGGGTAGCTCTGGCAAATCACATTGAGCGACAGGCCGCATGCGCTGATCTCGTTCGCGCCGTCGAATAGGGACGCGGGCGGATAAGCGGCGCTGAACGCCGAACGGGGTGGGAGGAGTGGCCAGGGGAGATCACCTCGTCTCCCCCGGCAGGGTTGGCGTCCGTGGTGTCGGTCAACTGTCCTCCTTTCCGATCTCGGGGAAGCGTCGGCGCGGAGTTCGACGAGGTGGCGCTGATAGTCGTCGGCCTCGTCGGGGGTGTTGACCGGCTCGTGGTCGAGGTACCAGCCCTCCCGGCACTGGGCCATGCGCAGTTGCCGGTTCCGCTTCGCGCATGGCGGGCATTTGCTTTCGAGCGTGGCACCGCACGGCACGTCAACGGTTTCGAGCTCACCGGTGATGGTGTCGAGCCGCCGGAGGGCGATGGGGCGGATGCACACGCCGTACTGCTTGGCGATCTCTTCGACGACTCGGCGTGACACCACTACTCGTCACACCGGAAGGCCGATTCCGGCCTCAAAGCGGCGACCGTTAAGCAGATCCACGGGCTGATCAGGAACGCGCTCGCCGATGCCGAGCGGGAAGAGCTGGTTCACCGCAACGTCGCCAAGCTGGTCAAGCCGCCATCGGTTCGGCGGGAAGAGGCGAGAGTCCTGACGATGGAGGAGGCCAAGAAGCTGCTCGACACGATCAAGGGCGACCGGCTCGAAGCGTTCTGGATCTGCGCCCTGACACTCGGGCTACGGCGTGGGGAGCTGCTCGGGCTCCGCTGGGATGACATCGATTTCGGCAACGGGCAGCTCGCCGTACGGCAGACGCTCCAGCGGGCAGACGGAAGCCTTCAGCTCGTCGATCCGAAGACCGACCGATCACGTCGGACCGTCCCCGTTCCGGAACCGACTCTTGCCGCTCTCCGCCGACACCGGCGTACCCAGGCGGCCGAGCAACTCGCTTCGGGAGAGCGGTGGAAGGATCACGGGCTCGTCTTCGCCTCGACCATCGGCACGCCGATCGAACCGGGGAATCTCTCGGCGCGGTGGCGTAAGGCGCGGACACAGGCGGGCCTCGAATGGTTGAGGCTGCACGACCTCCGCCACGCCTGCGCGTCCTACCTGCTGGCCTGTGGAGCGTCGCCGCGCACGGTGATGAAGACCCTCGGGCACAGCCAGATCGCGTTGACCATGAACACCTACGCGCACGTGCTCCCGGATGTCGAGCGGGCGGCCATCGACGCCGTCGCCAAGAAGCTCTTCGGGTGACTCCACAGCATCAGGGCCGGACTCCCACGATGGGGGTTCCGGCCCTCTTGGCTGTAAAAGGTGGCTGTAACACCCCTCAGAACAAGATCTGTAACTGGTGTTTTGCCTGGTGGGGCGCCAGGGATTCGAACCCTGAACCTACGGATTAAAAGTCCGCTGCTCTGCCATTGAGCTAGCACCCCTTGCTAGAAGCAGGGTACAGAGCGTACCCCGCCTCCGGCGACGTGCTTTACCGCGATCACGATAGCGGGTCAGCGGAAGGCATCCAGCCCTGTGAGCGCCTTGCCCAGCGTCAGCAGATGCACTTCCTGGGTGCCCTCGTAGGTCAGCACGCTCTCCAGGTTGTTCATGTGCCGGATCACGGGGTACTCCAGGGTGATCCCATTGGCGCCGAGTACGGAGCGGGCCTGGCGGGCGATGTCCAGCGCCGCACGGACGTTCGCCAGCTTGCCGAAGCTGATCTGCTGCGGCCTGAGGGTGCCCGCCTCTTTCAGCCGACCGAGGTGCAGGGCGGTGAGCCCGGACTGTTCGTGGGCGACGGCCATCCACGCCAGCTTCTCCTGGGTGAGCTGGAAGGCCCCGATCGGCTTGCCGAACTGCACGCGCGTCTTGGCGTAGTCGACGGCGGCCTCCAGGCACGCGCGGCCCGCGCCGACGACGCCCCACAGGATGCCGAACCTGGCCTCGCTCAGGCACGACAGCGGGCCCTTCAGCCCGGTCACGCCCGGCAGTACGGCCGAGGCCGGCAGGCGTACGTCGTCGAAGTACAGCGAGGACGTCACGGAGGCGCGCAGCGACAGCTTCCGGTGGATCTCCGGCGCGGAGAACCCGGGGGTGTCGGTCGGGACCACGAAGCCGCGGATGCCGCCGTCCGTCTGTGCCCAGACCACGGCCACGTCGGCGATCGAGCCGTTGGTGATCCACATTTTGGCGCCGTTGAGGATCCAGTCGCCGGACGGGTCCTGCTTGGCGTTGGTGCGCATCCCGGCGGGGTCGGACCCCTGGTCGGGCTCGGTCAGCCCGAAGCATCCGATGGCCTCGCCCGCGGCCATGCGCGGCAGCCATTCCTGCTTCTGCTCCTCGGACCCGTACTTCCAGATCGGGAACATCGCCAGGGAACCCTGGACCGAGACGAAGGAGCGCAGACCCGAGTCGCCCGCCTCCAGTTCGCGGCAGGCCACGCCGTACGAGACGGCGTCGAGGCCGGCGCAGCCGTAGCCGTCGAGGTGCATGCCGAGCACGCCGAGCGATCCGAGCTGCGGGGCGAGCTCGCGGGCGGGGAAGACGGCCTCTTCGAACCACTCGGCGACGTCGGGAAGGACGCGGTCGGCGACGAACGTCTGTACGGCGTCCCTGATCATGCGCTGCTCGGGGGTGAGCTGATCGTCGAGGTTCAGCAGGTCATCCATGACAGCCAGCGTATCGGGGCCTTATCGGGGTTTGGCCAGGGGGAATCCCGATGCACATGTCTCGGAGAAAGAGGCACGCTGGAAGCATGAACGAGACACACAGCAACAGTTCGGTCAAGCAGCTCCGGCGGACCAAGAACGGCAGGGTCGTGGCCGGTGTGTGCTCTGGAATCGGGGAGTACATCGGCGTCGACGCCAACATCCTCCGGGTCGCCCTCGCCGTCGCCACGTTCTTCGGCGGCCTCGGCGTCGGCATCTACGCGGTGGCCTGGCTGCTCATTCCCGAGGAGGACAAGAACTCCTCCATCGTGCAGGACCTCGTGAACAAGAACAAGGACGGGCACGCCTGGCAGGACGCCAAGACGAGGTGGGACCGCGCCCAGCACGCCTGGTCGCAGCCCACCCAGCAGCCCACCCAGCAGCCCGCTCAGCCGTACGGGCAGGGTGGCGGCTACGAGCAGCACCCGTACGCCCAGCCCGCTCAGGCGCCGAAGCCGCAGGAGCCGCAGGGCCCGCAGGCGTGACTCACGCCGCCCGTACCTCCGCGATGATCTCCGTACGGGACTCGGTCCAGGCCATGGCCAGCCATGCCGCGAGGGAGAGTCCGGCCGCGCCGGCCAGGGCGACCACCGGCTCCGGACCGAGTTCCTGGGCGACGGCGCCCCCGATCAGAATGCCGGCGCCCTGGGCCGCCAGCAGCCCCGACTGAACGATTCCGAACGCCTGGCCCCGCCGGTCCGCGGGGACGCACTGCACGAAAGCCGCGTTCGCCGCGAGCTGGTACGCGCCGCCGATCCCCGACAGGACCCAGAGCAACAGAACGCCGACGAGCGGCGGCCGCATCGCGCACACGATGAGCGGCGCGCACGTCAGCATCGCCATCCACCCCATCGCCCTCAGGCGCGCCGACGGCGCGACGAACCGGCTGAAAACGAACGCGCCGATCACGGTCCCGGTCGGCATCGCGGCCATGAGCAGGCCGGCGACTGCGGGCACGGGCAGCGTCCCGTCATCGAGCTCCATGGCGTACGGCACGGCGATGCCCTCGGGCAGCACGTAGAACCCGCAGAGCCACGCGAACAGCACCAGGGTGCGTAGTCGCCGCTCCCCGAAGACGAGGCGGCCTCCGGCCCTGGTCATGGTCCACATCGAGGGACGGCCTCCGGAGCGCGCGGGAGAGCCGCGCCGCCGTACGCCGGCGACGATGACCAGAGCGGACCCCAGGAAGGTGGCCGCGTCGAGCGCGAGCGCGCGGTACGGCCCGAGGCCGGCGATGACGGCGCCTCCGGCGGCGAACCCCAGCATCTGGACGGCCTGGTTGGTGACGTTCTGCAGCGCGGAACCGACGACGTACCGGTCGCCTTCGAGCACTTCGGGCAGCAGCGCCGCGCGTGCCGCGGAGAAGGGCGCGCTCAGCAGGACGACGCAGAAGACGAGCCCGCAGAGCGCGCCGAACGGCATTCCCGGTATGGCGGTGACGGCGACGAGACCGGCTCTGAGTACGTCGCAGGCGAGCATGATGCGCCTGCGCGGGTAGCGGTCGGCCAGTCCGGCGAGCAGCGGCCCCCCGACGATCGGCGGCAGGTAGGTCAGCGCGTAGACGCTGGCGGTGGCGAGAGCGGACTGGGTCCGGTTGTAGACGAGGATGGCCAGCGCGACCTGGGCGAGCTGGTCGCCGAGCAGGGACATGCCCTGGCCGAGCCAGAGGGCGCGGAACTCGCCGATGGCGATGACCTCGCCGTAGGTCGCCTGGCCTTCGACGGGACGGCGGTGCTTTCCAGGTGGCCGAACGGGCCTGGTCGCCGCCATTTCACCCCGCAGAGGTCACCCGTACGAACCGTGTTCAGTATGTCACCTACAGTGCCCACGGTGCCGTCGTTTCACAACTCCGGATGGATCACCAGCCGAGTTCGTGCAGCCTCTCGTCGTCGATGCCGAAATGGTGCGCGATCTCGTGGACCACGGTGATGCGCACCTCCTCGACGACCTCCTCGGGTGTCTGGCAGATCTCCAGGGTGGGATTGCGGTAGATCTCGATCCGATCCGGGAGGACACCGGAGTACCAGTCGCCGCGCTCGGTCAGCGGTATGCCGGTGTAGAGGCCGAGAAGGCCGGGTTCGGGAGGGTCGTCCACGACGACCACCACCACGTTGTCCATGACCTTGGCCAGTCCGGGCGGGACCGTGTCCAGCGCCTCGGAAACGAGCTCCTCGAACCTGTCCAGGGGGAGGTCGATCATGTCTCCATCGTGTCACCGAGACATCACCGTCGCGATACCGCCGTACGGTCGACGGACCAGCTGGCCGGCGGGCCGATGAGATGAACATCACAGCGGGCGATGCCGCGCACGCCGGATTCACCGGATCCGCCGTCGCGATCACCCGTGGATTCGGGTAAGCAGGAAAAGCATGGAGACAACGGATTGGAAGGGGACCGTCCGGCGGCTGAGCAGGGGCCGCGTGGCCGGAGTGCTGGCGGTCGTCGTGGTCGCGATGGCCGGAGCGTGGCTCGGGCTCGCGCTCGGCGCCTCCATCCAGACGTCCATGGGTCCCGCGGACGTTCAGATGTCCTTCCAGCCGACCTGGCGCGGCGAGTCCGTCATCGACGTCCGTCCGCTCGGGACCCTGCGGTTCGACTCCCACCACGGCCCGGTACGGCTCACGCTCGGCATCGAGGCGGTCCACCCCGACGTGGCCCAGGAGATCCTGGACAACCCGGAGTGGGCCGACCGGCTGCCCGAGACCATAGAAAGGGACCTGATCGACGGGCTACGGCGACTGGCGATCCGGGCGCTGCTTTTCGCGGTGGCCGGGGGCTTCCTGACGGGCCTGGTCGTGTTCCGCCGGATCTCGCGGGCGGCCTGGACGAGCGTCGGCGCCCTGGTCGCCGTGGCCGCGGTCGGCGTGGCGTCGGTGCTGACGTTCAACCCGCGCTCCGTCTCCGAGCCGCGCTACACCGGGCTGCTCACCGGGGTCCCGTCGCTCATCGGCAGTGCGGAGTCGATCGTGACGCGGTTCGACGAGTACCGCGGCCAACTCGCCAAGCTGGTGACCAACGTCTCCCAGCTCTACGAGGCGGGGTCCACGTTGCCGATCTACAACCCGGACCCGGGCACGATCCGCGTCCTGCACGTCTCCGACCTGCACATCAACCCCGTGGGATGGAACGTCATCCGGTCACTCAAAGAACAGTTCAAGGTCGATCTGATCGTCGACACGGGCGATATCAGCGACCACGGGACCCGGGCGGAGAACCCGTACGTCGAGGAGATCGGCAAGCTCGGTGTGCCGTACGTCTACGTCCGGGGCAACCACGACTCCGCGGTCACCCAGCGCGCGGTCGCCAAGCAGAAGAACGCGATCGTGCTGGACGGCGCCGCCAAGACGGTCAAGGGGCTGCGGATCTTCGGGATCGGTGACCCCCGGTTCACCCCCGACAAGTCGCTGCAGCCCACCGGGAGTGACCCCGATCTGGTCAACCTCGGGCGCACCCATGCCGTACGGCTCGCGCCGCCGGAGCGGCCGAGTTCCGTGGCCGCGCCGGCGCCGGAGAGGATCCCGGTCGATCTCGTCGCGGTGCACGATCCCACCGTTGGCCGGGCCCTGTCGGGTTCCACGGCCCTGGTGCTGGCCGGGCACGTGCACAAGCGATCGAC
Source organism: Microtetraspora sp. AC03309 (assembly GCF_020826795.1). Taxonomy (NCBI): domain Bacteria; kingdom Bacillati; phylum Actinomycetota; class Actinomycetes; order Streptosporangiales; family Streptosporangiaceae; genus Microtetraspora; species Microtetraspora sp. AC03309. The sequence goes on from NZ_JADDIL010000069.1 coordinate 6,388, forward strand.
CGAACTGCTGCCCACCGGGACCCGGGTGATGATCCAGGGATCGACCGGAGGAGCCGGGCTGCGCGGCCTCGAACACGAGGAGCCCACGCCGCTTGAGGCGTCCGTTCTGTACTTCAGCAAGGACACCCATCGCCTGCAGGCCTGGGACGACATCACCGTTGGGGGCCTGGGAGAGCAGTGGATCCAGTGCCAGCGGCATATCGAGCCGGAGCCTGGCCGTACAATTCTTCCGGAGCCAACGAACGTCCCGTCTCCAACGGGAACGATCAGCGGCACACCGTCGCCGGTCGCTTTGGCATCACGGGCAAACGTCCCCTATGCTTCAGAGGTCTCCGACGGAAGACGGAACGGAACGGGGCGAAAGCCCTGAGCCCCCATCGTCTAGCGGCCTAGGACACCGCCCTTTCAAGGCGGCGGCACGGGTTCGAATCCCGTTGGGGGCACTGGCGAGCGCAAGCTCACCGGGGAAACGGAAGGTCGAAGACCTCCGAAGAACTGGTAAGCTAAGCAAGCCGAACAAAATGGAAGCGAAAAACTTCCTACACAAGGTCCTGTAGAGCAGTTTGGAGTGCTCGCCACCCTGTCAAGGTGGAGGTCGCGGGTTCAAGTCCCGTCAGGACCGCTCACGGCGTAAGCCGTAGGGTCAGGTAGCTCAGTTGGTACGAGCGTCCGCCTGAAAAGCGGAAGGTCGGCAGTTCGACCCTGCCCCTGACCACACTTTCTGAACAGCAAGAACGCCCCGAGCCGATCATGGCCCGGGGCGCTTTTCGTTGGGTCTGACGACAACGCTGACGACAACATGCCCATGGTTCTTTGCGGCTGATCTTTTTGTCTGCCTCGGTCGGTAGCGTCCTGCGTACTTCAGTGCAGGTGCGTGATCGGCTGAGAGGGCGAATCGTTGGGCGCTTCAGGGTGGGATTACTTCACTCCGTATCAACAGGATGCTTCGGCTGCCCTCGCCGCGGCGCATGAACGTGCGTTCAGTGAGGGCGACTACTTCTGGCTCTACGACGGGCGCTGGGGATCTCCTGAGCGGCCTCGGCCTTCCACGATTGAGGAGCTGTGGGAGGACGAGGGTGTGCGGCATTCGTTCACTCACTCGGTGTTGGACATCTTCAGGGTCCTCGGCCAGGGCGAGGAGCCTGAGGTCTGCTCAGCCAGGCCGCTCACCGCCGAGGAGATAACGAGAGTGCTCGGCTCGTCGTGGCCGACGCGTGCGGACTTCGAGCGGAGATATGAGGAGGCGTACGAAGAGTTGGACGGCCTGCTCGAAGAGCGCGGCTATGCCTGTTTCACCGTGTTGTATGACGAGCAGCGGCATCCCAGCGAGATCGTGTTCTGGGGAGTTACCGGGGACTGATCGATGGGAAAGCAGAACGCCTCGGGCACCATGTCCGAGGCGTTCCCATCGAGATCGTTATCAGCCGAGGGCATCGCCGAGCTTGCCCAGGGCGGCGCGTTTGTCGTCGAGGGAAGAGTGCGCGTAGATGGTCATCGTGACCTCGATGTCGGAGTGTCCGACGATCTCACAACGTTGGCCACCGCGGGCATCCGGCGGCAGCCGTACACCACGCTCTGACCACGGTCTCCGGCATGGGAGCAGGGTGATCGCTCCGCCTGAAAAGCGGAAGGTCGGCAGTTCGACCCTGCCCCTGAACACCAGCTTTGAACATCAAAAAGCCCCGAACGGAGCATCGTTCGGGGCCTTTTTGATGTTCGCTGACAGCGACAGCAACGTCGCCTCCGGCTTTCAGATATGGAGGCCAGGTAGCGGTTGGCCGAAGACGGCAACAGGCTTCCCGTGGGGAGATCGAGGACTGATCCGGCTGTCCCGTCTTCCTCGCTCGTGTTGTGCGCCGAGATGGATTGTCACCGGCGCCGGCAGGGCCCCGGCGCTCTGATGCTGGGCGGTCAGGTCAGCTCGTAGATCAGGAGGGTGCCGTCCACGCGCCGGGCCAGAGCCCATAGCCGGGTGCTGCTCGGTACCGGGACGATGTCCACGATTCCCGCCCACCCCCCTCCCGCGGGCAGCGTCGATTTGGTCATACGGCCGCCGCGGAAGTTGAGCACGTACGACTGGGCGTGGGCGGGGTTGGCGGCGACCCACACGCCGCCGACCCGGTCCGCGCGGATGGCAGGCAGCCAGGTCTTGGCCAACGGCAGGTTCAGCCACCTCCACGCGGTGCCGTTCCAGCGCACGATCATGCCGCGGTCGGGCACCTCGCAGGACCCGGACCGCTCGAAGGCGCCCTGCGTCACCAGCCACACGTCGTCGTGGGCGCGGGCCGCCATGCCGTAGAAGCGGCCGGCGGGGGAAGGGGGGCAGCCAGGCGCGGGAGGCAGGGGAGCGGTGACCCATCCGGAGCCGTTCCGCCGTATCACCGTTGTCGCTCCCGGGGGATGGATCAGTGCCCATGCCTCGCCCCCGTTGGGGGCGGCGACGAGCGAGATCTGGTCAAGGTCGCCGTACGGGCTCGGCTTGGGGACCGGTTTCCACGAGTGGCCGTCCCAATGGCTGAGTCCGGATCCGGAGTAGTCGTCCGGGCCGCCGTGTTCGGATATCCAGACGTCGTCCTTGGCTCCGACGGCGACGGATCGACGCTCGTACTTGCTGGTCCACGGGCGGGACACCCACTGGCCGCCGGTCAGCTGGAACGGGCGGTCCCCGGAGAACATCCACAGGTCGTCCCCTGAGGGGGAGGCGGCGAACCGCGCGTTGTAGGCGCTGACGCCCTTCGGCAGCACGGTGGTCCGCCAAGAGGCGCCGTCCCAGCGGAGCATCGTCGAGCTGATCTGCTGCCGGTCGTGCTGGAGGAGGGCCCAGGCCTGTCCCTGTCCTGTGGCGCCTATCGTGCCGGTCCATCCCCGCACCGCGTACGTGAGCCGCCACGTGGCCGCCCACGTCGCCTGTACGTCCGCGCCGCAGACCGCGAGCAGGAGGACGAGGACAGTCGCGAATTTCACGAACGATCACGCTATCTCGCACGAAGGGGGTGTGGCTGGATCTTGGTTACATGATGTAGGCAGTACTGCCATCCCCCTTGGCCTTCAAGAGGTCGGACTTGCCGTGGCTCTCCTTGGTCGGGTGCGGCACGGCACGGCGGGTTCCGTGACGGCAATGCTGACGGCAACGTCGGCCACCAAGCTCACACGAAGGGCACCCCGGACGGCCGGCTGACTCCACGTAGCGGCTGGGGAGCAGGGTGATTGCCACACCTGAAAAGCGGAAGGTCGGCAGTTCGACCCTGCCCCTGACCACACTTTCTGAACAGCAAGAACGCCCCGAGCCGATCATGGCCCGGGGCGCTTTTCGTTGGGCTTGACGACAACCCTGACGGCAACGTCCGACACATGCTGATTTCAGCTTGCGAGCCGCAGCCAGACGGGGCGTCCTGTCAGGATCTCGCGCCGTGTGGTTTCGCTGAGCTTCTCGCCGAGAAGATGGGTGGTCTCCGCCAGGTCGGTTGCTCGTTGGGCCAGTTGCTCATCTTGAGGGGCCTTGGCCCACATGCTGTTTGCCGGGGGCCTTGCGCTTCTCTCGAGAGACGCATGCGCGTAGATGGTCATGGTCACCTCGATGTCGCTATGGCCAACGATGTCGCGGACGATCTAGGGCGGAACACCGAGGTTGAGCAGGATCGTCACACAGGTATGCCGCCATCGGACGATCACATCGCCGACCACCGGATGTGGCGCCGCTACGGCGATCCTCCCGAGAAGGCCGCTACTTCCCGCCGGGCACCTGGTCCTTGACCTCGTCGTAGCCGACCTTGGTGGGTGCCTCGGTCGGCGAGTAGATCACGCGGATCACGCCCGTCGGAAACGCCTCTGTCGCCGTCATTCTCAGGTGGTACGGCGCTTCGCCGTCGTCGAACAGCCTGCGGCCCTTACGCGCCGCCACCGGGTGCACCAGCAGGCGCAGCTCATCGACCAGCCCCGCGGCGAGCAACTGCTGCACCACGGAGATCGAGCCGGGGATGAGGATGCCTCTGATGCCGGCATCGGCCTTGAGCGAGGTGACGGCATCGAGGAGATCGCCTTTGATCAGCTCGGAGTTGCGCCAGGAGAACTCCAGCGGCTGGCGCGAGACGACCACCTTGCGCACGTCCCCGAGTTGCTTGGCGAACGGTGCGTCGTCCCCACCCGCCGCCTCGCGGTCGGGCCAGGCTCCGGCGAAGCTGTCGTAGGTCTCCCTGCCGATGAGCAGCACATCAGCGGTGTCATAATCCTCGCCGACGGCGCGGCCCATGTTCTCGTCGAAATAGGGGAAGTGCCAATCGGGGTTGATCTCGGCCACACCGTCGGCCGAGATGAACAGCGTGGAGATGACCTTTGCCATCGCGATGATCCCTTCGAGTCAGGCGGTATCGGTAGGTAGACCGGTGCAGCATCCCAAACTCATCGCCGGCCACAGACCCGTCCCGATGGAGAGTCGGCATTTCGAGGTCGGCGTGATGCGTCGGCACAGTTTCGTCGACCGGATGCAGATGGGCGACCGGGTTCCTCGAGCCCTGTCGTTCTGTCCCGACCGGTGATGCGTTCAAGGGATCTCGATCAGCCCGCACCCTCTGCGACAGAAGCGGGCATGTTCGGTGGGACGCGGACGCGCATGCGTGCTCCGGAGCGTGGATGAAGCGGTGAGTTCAGCGGGATTGGTGGCAGACTGCCTCGACGTTGTTGCCATCGGGATCGCGTACGAAGGCGCCGTAGTAGTCCGGGTGGTACTCCGGCCAGACCCGCGGCTCATGCAGGACCTCCGCGCCGGCGCCGATGGCCGCGGCGAAGAAGGCATCGACGAACTGGCGGTCGGTTGCCGTGAAAGCGATGTGCGACTCGCGGAAACCGTCGCCGGTCGACTGCTGGCCAATCCAGAACGTGGGGCGGTCAACGCCGTATCCGATGACTGGACCGAATTCCATGATCCGTCGGCCGCCGAGCGGCGCCAGAACAGCGTCGTAGAAGGCCGCGCTCTTGACGAGATCTCCGCACTGAATCGACAAGTGATCAAGCATGGCGGCAGTCTGCCAGACGGCACCGACTGAACCGCCCCGCTTCGGTGGAGACCTCAGGGGTTGATTCCAACGAGTTCGCTGGACTGGTGTTGAGCGTAGTAGAGGGCTTCGTACTCATCCGGCGGAATGTTGCCGATGGAGGAATGCAGACGGGTGGTGTTGAACCACTCGATGACCCGCGGGGTTGGAGGTGGCACGCATCCGCCGCTCCACCGTGCACCGGGCCACCTGATGGCCCTCGCGCGGCAGCTGCCGCCAGACCTTCCGGGCGCCATAGGCGCGGTAGTTGGCGGTGCGGATCCGCATGATGTGGTCATCCAGCTCGGCATCGCGGATCGCGCGGGCCGAGGGCGGCTGCTTCAGCTCGGCCGATTCATCGCTGGTGGTGCCCGGGCGTGTGCCTTCGTCGATCTAGGCCTGGCGGACCCACTTGCGCAGTGTCTCGGCGGTGCCGATGCCGAGCTTGGCGGCGTCGGCGTTGATCGCGGCCCATTCGGTCGGGTAGTCCGGGCGGACCTCGGCGACCATCCGCACCGCACGCTTACGCAGCTCTGCGGGATAGGGGGCCTTGGCTGCCATGACTCGATCGTCTCAAGGGAACGAGCCGCCACCGAAGCCGGAGCGCTTCACATCGTGGGTCATGCGGTGACGGGGGCGCCAAGCCCGGCCACGGTGACCGCGCGCGACCTGACCCGGCCGGAGTCGTCGAGCAGGTAGAAGGCGGGGAAGGCGGAGTTGGGGAAGGCCAGGCAGACCGGCCCGTTGGTGGGCTCGGTGACCACGGTGGCGCTGCCGCGCAGCGTGTCCGCGTAGCTCTCCCCGTCGGGGCCGGACACGACGGCGAGCACCTGCGAGGGGGAGTAGCCCGCATTGGCGACGAGTTGGAGGAACGGCGGCAGTTGCCCGGGGCAGGCCTGGCACTCGGTGTCGAAGAAGCCGATCACCGCGGGCCGCCCGATCCCGGGCACGTCGGGGACGGTCGACCCCAACGGCAGCAGCGGTGGCCCCGAGGGAGCGGCGTGCTGCTCGGTGTGGCGCATCCTGCGGATCACCGCGAGCGTCAGCACCAGGTTGAGCGCGCTCACGACGCCCAGGATGACCAGGGCTGCGATGACGTACGGCATCAGAGGTTCCTCTCCAGGAGAAGGTCGGCGAGGTCGTCGAAGAGCACGAGCACGGCGGCGAGCACCGCGGCGGCGACCAGCGCCAGCACCACCCCGGCGAGTTCGACGCTCCCGCCCGGCATCACCCAGCCGGTGACCGCGACCGCGATCAGAAGCAGGTTGCGCACGATCTGGGCGCGGCTCAGCGGAGCGGCGGTGACGCCGAAGCACCGGCAGGTGGCGGCGGAGCCGCGGCGCAGGGCCAGCAGAATTGCGGTGGCGAAAGCCGCCAGCATCACGGCGGCCAGCACGAATCCCGCGCGCTCGCCAAGGACGAGCAGCGCCACGGCGGCGCTCTCGCCGGCCAGTACGGCTACCGCGACCGGCGCGGCGGGCAGGCCGGGAGCCAGACCGGGGACGGAGGACATGAAGGCGCGCCAGCCGGTGGCCTTGCCCGCCAGCGCGGCCAGGAAGACGAGGCAGAGCACGGCCCTGCAGCCCAGCTCTATGTACGGCATGGCACTCCTTCACAGGTGGGGCCCGCCCACGACCCCCTGCGGAAGGGCCGCGGGCGGGGTGTGGAGGGTCAGCAGCACTCGTAGCAGGACACGTAGGTCGTGCAGTTCGACCGCGTGCAGGTCCATGCGCTGTGGTCGAGCCAGCGGTGGCACCAGCACTCGTAGGGGCACGCCGCGGCGTCCGCGGTGGTGGCGGGCAGCATGGCGCCGAGCATCCGGTCGCCCAATGCCTTCAGTGTGCGAGTCATCCGACCTCCTGGGTGAGAGGGGCTGTATCGGCCTGATCATCGCCACCGGGTCAGGGGAGGGGCAATCCTTTCGGACCACCACCGAAATGCGACAAATCAGGCACTACATTTGAGGAGTTCGTGCCCCAGCGAGGTGAGCACGTGCCGCACCGCCCGGCCCTCGCGGTAGGTGTCCACGAGCCCCGCCAGCCGCAACGCCGTCACGTGCTCGGACACCGTGGAGGCGCTCACCGCCAGCGACCTGGCCAGCTCGCCGGTCGCCAATCCGCCGCCGATCGAGCGCAGGACCCTGGCGCGAGCCTGTCCGACGACCTGGGCCAGGGCGTCCACCGACGCGGGGCGCTGGGTGCCCTCGTCGCTGACCGGATAGGCGATGACGGCCCTGCGGTCGCCGCGGGGCGGCGCCAGCGCGAGAAAGCAGCGGCTGGCGCACATCAGCGGCGAGAACGCCACGCCCCCGTCACCGAGCTCCACCGGCGACGGGCACATGCCCGAGGTGTCGATCTGCAGGGCGCAGCCGTACCAGCTCAGCCTGGGGGTGAGCCTGGACAGCGTGCGGCCGAAACCCCGCACGCAGATCAGCTCGGAATAGCGGTTCACGTGCGCACTCAGGCGGCGGCGTATCGCGTCCCACTCCGGGGCCACGCAGCTGGCATAGAAGGCGCGTAGCGCGTCGGCGACGTCGCCGAGACCGGGTTGGACGTCGAGCTCGTCGTTGAGCGTGCCCACCCCGGGTGGCAGCGGCAGGTCGGCCCAGAGAAAGCCGGACACGCTGTGCGGCGCGTGGTGGACACGTCGCACGAACGGCATGGCCCTGGCGGGCGTTCTGCGCGCCAGATCCCGCCACGGCGATCCGGGTACGGCGAAGCCGGGATGATGCAGGCACAGGGCGGCGAACAGGGTGTGGTGCAGCGGGGAGATGGTGAAGGTCGTCGCGGCCAGTCCTGCGGCAGAAAAGACCAGACGCATATCCCAGCCCCGTTGTCAGAAACGTCCGGACATAACGGAGTATGCGACTGTTAAGACGTACTAACAAGGGTGCGTAGGACGACCCCCAAAACACGGTCAGTTGGTACAAGTCCCCACAATCTCGAGTCCGCGCTGACCTCCCCGTCGCCCAGCACCACGAGCTTTCCGGGCGGCACCGTGGAGGGCAGCCCGGGGCACTCCGGTGGCACCGGTTCACCCGGCAGCGCCGCGACCCGCTTGACCACCCACTCGGCGGCCGCGACCTTGGGCAGCGGCCCCTCGCGCCACCGCATCCCCGGCCCGATCGGCTCAAGCACCACGATCTGCCCGCGCCTGACTGCCTTCCCGCGCAGCACCAGCAACCGGTCGCCGGGCCGCAACGCCGGCACCATGCTCTCCCCCCGTACGGTCACCACCGCCAGCCGGCGCCTGGCGAGGAACACGACAACGACCAGCAGAGCGGCGAACACGGCGATCACGGCGATCACGGGCATGGCGAGAGCGTAAGCGTCCGCCCTGTGGGGCTCAAGAATTCGAATCACTCTCAGCGGCTTGACCGGTCCCCTCTCATCGGTGTTGACCTTGAGTTTCAACCGCTGCTCGATCACCGTGGTCACCGAGTCGAGACCGGCTGGGCACGCCCTCACCCAGGGGGCTCAGGCGAACTTCACCTCTAGCCTGATCCTCTGGTTGGTCCCGCTCTGCTCGAAGTCAGAGGTGACCTGTGAACCGAAGGTGGGGCTGCCGGTCTGCTTCACCTGCAGCGGGTAGACCTTCCCACTGTTGGGGGAGTTGTAGGTCGCGGTGATCTTGTAGCGGCCCAGGGGCACATCGACCACCGCCCAGCCGCTGTCGGTGTAGACGGGCTTGCGGCCGGAGATGACCTTGCCGGTGCTGCCGTCGATCAGTGGGGTGATCGGGGTCATCGTCAGCCGCACGTTGTCCTGGTCGACGACCTCCTCGGGAACGTTGTCGAACCAGAGGTTCGTGGCAACCAGCCCGCCGTAGTAGCGGCCATCGGCGCCCGGACGCTTGCCGGTAATGCGCCAGGTGAAGTCGCGGACGGCTCCGGCGCTCGCCCGGAAGGAGTCGGTCGAGGAGGGCTCAAGGTCGAAGGTGTACTGAGAGCCGTGGTACTGACAGGTCACCGATGCGCTGGCCACCCAGGACGACGGCTCGTGCGGCAGTCGCGAGTGGTAGGTGCCGTTGTTGTCGCTGTGCAGCACGATGTTGCTGTCGTAGTAGCGCTGGTCTCTCACCACGATCTTGACGCCCTCGACCGGCTTGCCCGCCGAGTTCACTACCTTGCCCTTCACGACGTAGTGCTCTGTGGCGCCGACCGCCTCGACCGCGCCGACCGCGCCGACCGCGCCGACCGGGTCGACCGGGTCGACCGGGTCCGAGGCGCAGCCGAGCGCTGTGCTCAGGGCGAGCGCCGTCCCCGTCCTGGCCAGGATCGACCGAGTTTTCGCTTCCCAGATGCGCATGTTTCCCCTGTCAACGAACTCCCGTTGCCCGACTGAGGGGCAACATGATCACTTTTTTCACTGGGCCCTGAGAATCGGCTGCAACGCCACTGGGAACGGGCAGGCCACGTCAGGAGGTCCCGGCAATATCGGCGAAGTTTTCAACGGATATGCAGGCCAAAGCTTCCTTTCCCGAAATGGTTACGCGATGAAGTAGATATCTGCCGCTCAGCCGGTCTTCTCGGCGTCCGTGGGAGCCAACCTGGGAGCCAAAGGTGTGGGCCTGTCCAGCAGTGCCCGGGGATCGCTTCCGTCGCCGCGCGCTTGTCGCCCTCGATCAGATGTCCGTAGAGGTCTTTCGTGGCGAGCTTCGAGAACAGTGGGAGATCGCAGGTCAACCGCCTTACGAGCCGTGATCCATGCAATTCCCAAGCTGACAGCGGGGTCGATTCCCATCACCCGCCCCAAAGTCAAAGGTCCAGGTCAAGGGGCGCATCCCAACCCAGGACTTGATCCGTTTCTGCGGGCCTTCTTCACTCGACCAGTCGGCAGGAGACGGCCGGACCTCAGAAGGCGCTCACCGGGTGATCCGGATCGAGCGGTCGCCCGGTCTCGGGGTCCAGGACGACCACCTGCCCGCGCCATAGTGCCCGATCATCGTCCGGCCCGTCGTCCAGGCGCACGTGCGAGGTATCGACCCAGGTCACCATGGGCAGGCCGTCAGCGTGTTCGGAGCTGAAGCGCTCCACCAAGGGCCACTCACGCGTCAGCAGGCCGTCGTTCTTGCGGACCACGAGCGCCCAGTCGGGGATGATCCAGCCGTCGTACAGAGCACGCACCTCCAGTCCGCTGCCGGTCGGGCCGGGGATCTGGGCATACACCTGCCGGTTGTTCACATAGGTGACCAACCCCATCGTCATCCAGATCATCCCAAGCGCGATGGCAGGCCCGCGGAGCCCTCCCCTGAGGACGAGCGCCCCGGAGACGATGATCAGGCTCGTGGCAAGGGTGCCCAGCAGGACCGGCCGGTCGAGGACCGTGTAGTGCCCGACGGCGCCGACCAAGGCGCTCGCCACCGCAAGGACCGCCAGGACGAAGAGGACACCGGCGGCCCATGCACGTAGATGCGAACTCATGGCGGCACGCTAGGGACCGGGACTTGTGGTCCACTGGAAAGGAATGGGAGCGCGGACCGGGTCCGCGCTCCTGCCTGTCCGGTAGATCCTGCGTGACGACACCGGCGACGACCGCGGGGCCGCCCTCGTGGAGTTGGTGGGGTTGCGTCCACTGACGTGGTGTCCAGCAGTCGCGTACAGCGACGCCCTCTCACGTGATCGCATGCTGCCGACCTGCGCTCATTGGCTGAGCGGGGGACGTTTCTGGCGAGGCGGCAACCCCTTGAAGATCGTGGGCCGGCGGGCGGGCTGCCGGTCTGCCGGCGATCTGGGCGTTCTTGGTTCTGGTTGACGACAACGCTGATGTGCAATGCAGTCAGCCGATACGAGGTCTTCGCAGGCCGGTCAAATGAAATGATCGCCGGTGGAGCCACAGCCACAGGGCATTCAGGGATGATCAGGCGTACCTGTTGAATGAACGCGCAAGGCACTAATCTCTTGATCATGAAGCGCTCGACGATTGCGGTGCTTGTGGTCGTCTGTATGGGGTTGGGCGCTGTCTTGGTCGCTCCTATCGCTCTCTGGGTATTGACCTATGGATGCACCGCTGATGATGACCGGCTCGCCGCCTCCCTGGCCACGCTCAGCATCCTCGACGCTCGTCCGGTGAACGCGACACCGCTTGAGGGGCGCAGCAGCTCTTGCGAGAACGACGACCGGATCACGACCGTCTGGCAGACCTACCGTCTCTCAGGTCCGCGAGCCGACGTGTGGTCCTTCTATCGGGACATCGCGATCAAGGATGGGTGGATGCCCCCTCCGGAGGATGACGGTGAAGGGGTGGTCTGCTTCACTAAGTCCATCGACGGGAGGGACGTTGAACTCTCCGTGAGGTTCGTGGACGCGACGGGAGAGAAGCACGGCGATGACTACGACGTAGACGTGAGCTCTTCCGTGGATGGCGGGGGCTGGTGTTGACACCGCGGGTCTCTGAACGCTTTGAACCTCGACCGCCGGCTACGGGATGTGGGGCTGACGGCAACGGTGACGACAACGTCGGCCACCATGAGCGCCCAGCGGCGTTCGTGGAGCACCGCTGACCGGAAGTACGGCGTCGGCTCCCGCGCTTTCGCTGTGCTCGCTGAGTCGGTTTGATCGGCATACCCTCTACCGTCGAGGCGGTGCCTCAGCTCACGGCCTTCTTGACGAGGGCGGTGATCGTCTTCGCGGCTTCGTCGCTCAACTCGGTCACAGCGAAGGACGTGGGCCACAGGCCGCTGTCGTCGGCGAGGTTTGCTTCGGCGGTGAAGCCGAAGGTTGAGTAGGGCTCTTTGTCCGTGTTCCCGCTACGGAAGAAGCACACAACCTTCCCCTTTCTGGCGTAGGCCGGCTGTCCGTACCACAGCTTCGGTGACAGCTCTGGGGCGTTGGTGGTGACAATGGCGTGGATGCGTTCGGCCATTGTGCGGTCCGACGGCTCCATCTCCCCGATCTTCGACAGCACATCGAGTTCCTCGGCGGCTGCCTTGTTGCCACGACCGGGGTTCGCCTCCTTCTTCAGTTCCGCGGCGCGCTGCTTGATGGCAGCACGCTCTTCCTCGGAGAAACCGTCCGTACTTTTCTTGCTCTCCGCGCTGATGTCCGCGCTCACCGCTGTCACTCTCCTCGTCGTCATTGGAGTGAAGTGCTTGTGACGCTAGCCGTGCTGCGAAGCCGGCGCTTCTCGATTCTTGATCGATGCTCGCCCCGTGCTTCTGGGACACACCTCGTCGCACGGGCCCACACTGCTGGCTGTCGCCCGCGCGGCAGGCGAGATGGAACGATGGTGCGCATGGGTCTCGGGCGTGCGGAGGCGCAACGGTTGCATGACATCGCCGTGATCCGTCGTGTCCGAGACCGGATCGATCGTGAGTACGCCAAGCCGCTGAACCTTCAGGCGCTGGCCGCTGGGGCGCACATGTCGGTCGGGCACCTGAGTCGAGAGTTCCGTCGCATCTATGGTGAGTCTCCGTACTCGTATCTGATGACCCGGCGGATCGAACGGGCGATGACGCTGCTGCGTCGCGGAGACCTCAGCGTCACGGAAGTGTGTTTCGAGGTGGGTTTCTCCTCGCTGGGTACGTTCAGTACGAGGTTCACCGGACTGGTCGGCGTGCCGCCGAGCGTCTACCGGCGTGACCATTCCCAGGCCGCGGCGGGTATTCCGCCGTGTCTGAGCAAGCAGGTGACCAGACCGGTCAAGAATCGAGAAGCCCGCGCCCGGTAGTCATGCGTAGCGTGCCGGGCATGAACGTCACCATTCAGCACGTCTTCCTCCCGCACACCGACCCCGAGGCCGCTCTGGGTTTCTATCGCGACATCCTGGGCTTCGAGGTCCGGGCCGATGCGGGCTACGAAGACATGCGGTGGATCACCGTCGGCCCGGTCGGACAGCCCGGCACCTCCATCGTGCTGCAACCGCCGGCGGCCGATCCGGGCATCACCGATGAGGAGCGCCGCACCATCTTGGGACTCATCGCCAAGGGTGCCTACACCGCCGTCACGCTGGCCACCGACGACCTCAACGGGCTGTTCGACCGTCTGCAGGCCGCAGGGGCCGATGTGGTCCAGGAACCCATCGACCAGGACTACGGAGTCCGTGACTGCGCCTTCCGTGATCCCGCCGGCAACCTCATCCGGATAACCGGCGCACCTGCCTGAGCCGGCCCGCACGACTCTCACACCGAATCAACCGCCCCCCGAAAGCACGGAGGAACCACCGATGCCGCTCTCCGTCGACATCATCACTCTCGGTGTACCTGCCGCCACAGCCAAGGGCGCGACGGTCATCAAGCCGGCGAGGAAGCAGCTCTTCGGTGAGTTCACCGCCGTCTACCAGGCACCGGACGGGGCCGTGTGGAAGCTGGCTGCGGCCTCCAAGAAGGACACCGATCCCGTCCCCGACCCGCCGAAGCCGACCGAGTCCGCCATCTACCTCGGCGTCGCCAAGCCGATGGCATCCAGGGCGTTCTATGAGGGGCTGGGCATGAGCGTCAACCACGACTACGGCGACAAATTCCTCGACTTCGCCATCGCCGACGGCGTGTGTCGGCTGGGCCTGCTGCCACGCAAAGCCCTCGCCAAGGACGCCGGCGTCGACGAGCACGGCGACGGCTTCTCGGCGCTCGTACTCACCCACATCGCCGCTTCCCGTGACGACGTCGACGCTCTTCTCGCCGCCGCGGACTCTGCCGGCGGCCGGGTCACCGCCGCAGCGGCCCGAACCGACCGGGGCGATTACGCCGGGCACTGCACCGACCCCGACGGCTACCACTGGAGAATCACCACACCCGGCTGACCGCGACGGATCGATCGGCGGCCGGGAAGTCCTTCAGGATGAGCAGGCACGATCTCAAGGCCCGGCCGATCTACCATCACAAACGCGAATCCATCGACGCACACCTGACGATCGTGTTCGCCGCCCCGACGGCGACGTCGGCCCCGAACTCAGCCCCGCCTGAGAAGTGCAGGTACTGAACAGCACAAACGCCCCGAGCGATCATGCCTTGAGGCGTTTTGACTTTACTATCGTTCGCATGGAGCTGTGGGAGCGTTCCGGGACGCTGGATCTCCTCGGCGACCTTCTGCGTGAGAGCGCCCGCGGCGGTCGCGTGGCGGTGGTGGCCGGCGAGGCCGGGATCGGCAAGTCCGTGCTCGTGACCGAGTTCGTCCGGCGATGCGGGCCGGCGGCGTGGGTGCTCTGGGGCGGTTGCGACCGGTTGATCACCCCACGGGCCCTTGGTCCCCTGCACGACATCGGCCGCCAGACCAGAGGCGTCCTGGCCAAGCGGCTGAACGCCGGAGCCACGCAGGAGGAGCTCTTCACGGCGTTTCTGGACGAGCTCTCCGGCCCGCCGCAGCGCCCGCGCCCGGTCGTTGTCGTGGAGGACGCCCACTGGGCCGACGAGGCCACACTCGACTGGCTGATCTGGTCGGGCCGACGGATAGGCCGGATGTCGGTCCTGTTCGTGGTGACCTACCGTGACGATGAGGTGGGTGCCGAGCACCCCCTGCGGGGCGCCCTTGCGACCCTGCCCGGAGCGATCACTCGACGCGTGTCGCTGTCGCCGCTGTCGCGGGAGTGCGTGGCGGATCAGGCGTACCGGACCGGGCGGGATCCGGAACTGGTCTACCGGTTGTCCGGCGGCAACCCGTTGCTGGTGACCGAACTGTTGAAGGCGGAGGGGCGGGCGGTGCCGGCCACCGTGCAGGACCTCGTCCTGGACCGGCTGCGGCTGTTGCCGCGGCCCGCCCGGGAGCTGGCCCACCTGGTGTCGGTGATCCCGACTCGCGCCGACGCCGCCGTCGTGGCGGGAGTGCTGCCGGACCTGGTCGACGTGTGCGTCGACGCCGGGGTGCTCGTGCCGTCCGGTGGCGGTGTGTCGTACCGTCACGAGTTGCTGCGGAGTGCGGTGGAGGACGCGCTGTCGCCCGCGCGCCGCGCCGCGCTGCACCGGCGGGTGCTGGGCGTGCTGGCCGGGGTCCCCGGGGTCGACCCGGGCCGCCTGGTCCACCACGCTACGCAAGCGGGGGACGAGGCCGCGGTCCTACGGTACGGGCAGGTGGCGGGCGCCGGCGCCGCCCGGCAGGGCGCCCATCGAGAGGCGGCGGCACACTATCGGGCGGCGGCCGTGTACGCGGACCGGCTACCGGACCAGCAGCAGGCCGAGCTGCTGGAGGCATACGCGTTCCAGGCGTACCTGGCCGGGCTGGCGGAGGAGGGGTTGCAGGCCCGGTGGGCGGCGCTGGCCGTACGGGAGAATCTGCGGCAACCCGAACAGGCCGGTGAGAATCTGCGCTGGATCTCTCGGTTGGCC
Organism: Microtetraspora sp. AC03309; assembly: GCF_020826795.1. Classification (NCBI taxonomy): domain Bacteria; kingdom Bacillati; phylum Actinomycetota; class Actinomycetes; order Streptosporangiales; family Streptosporangiaceae; genus Microtetraspora; species Microtetraspora sp. AC03309. The sequence goes on from NZ_JADDIL010000069.1 coordinate 21,675, forward strand.
TGGTGGGCGGGGAACGCGGGGCAGGCCTGGGAGGCGGCCGCGCGGGCGATCACGGTCCTCGAGACCGAACTGCCGGGCCGGCAACTGGCCATGGCCTACAGCAACCGGTCCCAGTTGCACATGCTCGCGGGCGAGGGGGAGGCGGCGATCTCGTGGGGAGAGCGGGCGCGAACTCTGGCCGTTCGGCTGGGGGATGTGGAGACCTCCGTCCACGCTGAGATCAACGTGAGCACCGCCCGGCTCACGGGCGGTGCTGAAACCGCGGCCGCGGCGCTGCGGGAGGTGCACGAGCGCGCCTCAACCCTCGGGCTGGCCGATCACGCCGCCCGGGCACTCGTCAACCTGGCGACCTCGCTGGTGCAACTGGCCGAGTACGAAGCCGCCGCACCGGCGGTCGAACATGCGCTGGCGTACGCCACCCAACAGGACCTCGACGGCTACGTCCAGTACCTGCTCGGGGTGCGGGCGGGGGTGCGGCTGGTGCGGTGCGACTGGGCCGGCGCTCTGGCCGACGCGGACGCGGCACTGGATCGGCCGGTCCGAGCCGGGGTCGCGGTGGTTCCCGCGCTGCTGGCGCGGGGCCGGATTCAGGCGGCCCGCGGCGAGCGCGAGGCGCGGGTCACGCTCGACGAGGCCGCCCGCCAGGCCGAACGCACCGGTGAGGTGCAGCGGGTCTGCCCGGTGGCGGCGGCCCGCTCGGAGTACTTCCTGCTGTACGGCGATGCCAGGCGTGCCGCCGAGGAGGCCCGGCACGGCCTGGACCTGGCCGTCAGGGCGAACCATTCGGTTTACATCGGGGAGCTGGCCTACCGGTTGTGGCGGGCCGGTGATGCCGGGTCGCCCGGTGCGGGGGCCCGGCCGTACCAGATGATGATCGACGAAGACTGGGCCGCCGCGGCCGCGGAGTGGGCGCGGCGCGGGGCGGCGTATATGCGCGTCGAGGCACTGGCGGGCGGTGATCAGGGCGCTGCGGCCGAAGCCTTGCGGGTCCTGGACGAGCTGGGGGCCACGCGGGTGGCGGAGCGGTTGCGTGCGGAGCTGAGAAGGCGCGGTTTCACTCAGGTGCCGCGTGGCCCTCGCCGGACGACGGCCGCCAACCCCGGCGGCCTTACGCTGCGTCAGGCGGAGGTGCTCGCGCTGCTGGCCGAAGGGCTGTCCAATGCCGAGATAGCCGGGCACCTGTCGTTGTCGGTCAAAACCGTCGACCATCACGTTTCCGCGGTGCTGGACAAGCTCGGTGTGGCCAACCGGGGCCAGGCGGTTGCTGCGGCGCACCGGCTGAACCTCGTCCGGAAGCCCGCAAAATAGGGAGTTCTCCCCAATCGCGGATCGTCGCGAGGACCTACCGTTCTGCGCTGAGATGCCGTCCCAAGGGGGAGACATGAGTTTTCTCAGCACACCTGGCGAATCGCCGCTTTACGAAGCTGAGCGGCCCGCCCGGGGATACGTGCCCAACTATCTGAGGGTGCTGGCACTGCGGCCAGAGGTTTATCACGCATGGCTGCGGCTCGGGGAGGTGGTCAGGGACGGTATGGATCCGCGCCGGTACGAACTGGTCACCCTGACGGCCGCCCGCCGCCTCGGTTCCACGTACTGCGGTCTCGCGCACGCGGCCGCGCTGCTTGAGCGGTTCTACGATGACGCGGCCCTGCGGGCGATCATGGCTGACCATCACGATGCGGGGCTGGCGCCGGTGGATGTGGCGGCCATGGACTTCGCGGACCGCGTCGCCGCCGATCCCGCCGGCGTGGCTGAGGGGGACATCGAGGTTCTACGCGGGCATGGCCTGGCCGATGCCGACATCTTCCAGATCGTCCTCGCGGTCTGTCTGCGCCGGTTCTTCAGCGGCATCCTGTCCGCGGTCGGCGCCGTCCCGGATCCGGTCTTCCGCGAGCTGCCCCCAGATGTCCGGGCGGCCGTCGGGGCAACCGATGAGGCCTTTTCACGCCAGCGGGGCGACGCGGGCGGCTCGTAGCTCAATCCGCTCTGGATGTCCCGATGACTTCCACCGACTGGCCCCGGTGCCGAGCGGGCAGGTTCGCCGACGGCGTGGTGGACCGCTACCCGCTCCCCGACTCACTGGCACGGATACATGCTCTCGACGACGGACAAGGAGAAGATCATGGCCGGAAAAGCCGTCATCAGCCTGACAACCGGACTGGAGGACCCTGAGCGGGTCACTGTGGCGTTCCTGGTCGCGCTCGGCGCGGCCGAGCAGGGCCGTCCCACGCTCATGTTCCTTACCAAGGAAGCAACCCGGCTGGCCCTGGACGGCGTCGCCACCGCAGTCGCATGTGACGGCTGTCCTCCACTGGCCGACCTCGTAGCCCGGTACGCCAAGGCAGGCGGGCGATACTTCATCTGCCCGATCTGCTTCGAGGCGCGCGCGCTCGACAGGCAGCGGCTCATCGAGGGCGCGGAATTGGGCGGGACCATCCCGATGTGGCAGTGGATCGGCGACGAGGGCGCGACCACTTTCAGCTACTGACCAGTTCCCTGCTGCCGATGCCGACGGCAACCTTTGGAGCGGTCCGTATCGCGTCGGCGGCGGCCCGCGGAGGGCGACAACTCTCAGGACGACACTCCGTAGCGGGTGGCGATCGCGGCGGCGCGGTTGCGCAGGGAGTTGCGCAACCATTGCGGGGCCAGGGCTTCCGCGTTCGTGGTGAGCTGCCACAGCGCCCATTCGGCGTGTCTCGGATCTTGGAAGGTCACCTCCAGCCGCAACCAGCCGTCTGAGTCGGCTTCTTCGGTGTGGACGGCCAGCGCGGTGCCCACCAGGTCCTCCCGCCGCGCCGGGTCCACCCGTACCAGCACGGTGACGTGGTCGCCGCCGGTCCGAAACCGCGTGCTGCGTTCCTGCCAGGCCCGGTCCAGATCGATCCGGTCTGGTCGCTGTGCGGGTTCGGCGAGTTCCTTGGCGGCCAAGACCCGGGACAGCCGGTAGGTGCGGTCCGCGCCAGACCTCGTGGCCAGCAAGTAGCCGCGGTCGCGAACGGTGACCAGGCCGATCGGGTCCACCGTGCGCCACTTCGGGGTCTGGTCCACAGCCGCGTAGTGGATGCGCAGCTTGTGTCCGGCGAGGACCGCGCGCCGGACCTCGGCCACTACGGTGTCAGGCACCTCCTCAGCGACCAGCCCACGCGAGAGGAGGTCGGTCTCCGGGTCGATGAGCAATCGCTCGGCCGCGCCGGCGGCGGTGTCCCGGTAGCTTTCGGGTAGCGCGTCAACCACCTTGAGCATCGCCGACGCGAGTGCCGAGCCGAGACCGAATGCCCGCGCGCCGCGCCGCGATCCGGCGATCAGCAGCGCAAGGGCCTCGTCGTGGTTCAGTCCGGTGAGCTCGGTCCGGAAACCGGGTAACAACGCGAAACCGCCGTGCCGGCCGCGTTCGGCGTAGACCGGGACGCCCGCTGTGGACAGCGCCTCGATGTCGCGCAGCACGGTGCGGGTGGATACCTCCAGCTCGCGGGCCAACGCGACCGCGGACAGCCGACCGTGCTGCCGCAGCAGCAGCACCAGCGAGACCAACCGGTCGGCGGGTCGAGCTCGAGGGGACCGCCGTCGCGTGATGCGACCTCGCCGCCTCCGGCAGGGCCGCCGGAGACGGCACGAGTATCTCGAGTTGAAACTCCATTGATCAGGAGGGTAAAGGGTCACGGTGTGGCGAGGGCCTCGGTGGGGGAGAGGTGGGCGGCCCGCCAGGCTGGGTAGATGCCCGCGCAGCAGCCGATCACCATCGTGGCGGCCACGCCGCCGGCGCCCGCCCACGCGGGTACCACCGTCGGCCAGCCCTGGTACGACGAGTACGCCCCCGTCACCGCGATCCCGAGCAGCGCGCCGCCGGCGCCGCCGAGCGCCGACAGCAGCAGCGACTCGGTGAGGAACTGGATGCCGACATGCCCGCGGGTGGCGCCGAGCGACCGCCGCAGGCCGATCTCCGCGCGCCGTTCGAGCACCGAGATGACCATCGTGTTCGCCACGCCCACGCCGCCGACCAGTAGTGCCACCGCGCCGAGGCCGAGCAGCAGCCCGGTCAAGGCCGTGTCCGTGGCCTGCTTGGCGGCGAGCGCGTCCGACGGCCGCGACACGTCCACTTCGTTCGGGTTCTCCGGGTTGGCGGTGGCGCCAAGGACCGCCTTCACCGCCAATACGGCGTCGTCCCGCGCACGGGTGTAGATGGTGGTCGGATATCCGTCGAAGCGCAGGGTGGATTTCGCCACCGGCCAGCCGACCAAGGCCGCGAAGTCCAGTTCCGGCGCGAGGGCGACCGGGCGCAGGACGCCGACCACGGTGAACCACTGGCCTCCCAGCCACACTTTCACGTCCGGGGTGGCCCTGACGACGCCGAGGCGCTTGGCCGCCGACGCCCCGAGCACCACGGCCGGGTACCGCGCGGTGGCCGCGTTGAGCCACGTGCCGTTGGCCACGCCCGCGCCCACCGTGCCGAGCAGGTCGGTCCGCGCGGCCATCACCGTCAGGTTGCCCGTCTCGCCCGGCGGGACACGGTCACTCCGGTACACGTTGACGGTGGTCAGCGTCCCCGTGGCCGTCGCCGAGAGCACCGGGCCGATCCGGCCTATCATCGCCACCGACTCGTCCGGCAGGTGCGACTGCCCGCCCTGGAGGGTGTGCCCGGGGGACACCCGCAGGAGGTTCGTGCCGAGCGCGGCGAGCTGCCGGTTGAGGCTCTCCCGGCTGGAGCTCGCGATGCCGACCACGCACACCATCGCGGCGATGCCGATCGCGATGCCGAGCGCGGACAGGAACACCCGCAGCGGCCGGGCGCGCAGACCGGCGGCGCCGACCCGGAAGGCGTCCGCGGGCGAAAGACGCGACGGTGCCGTCATGGGAGGACCGTCTGCGGGCGAGAGACGCGACGGCGCGGTCATGCGACCACCTGCCCGTCGCGTACGTGCACCAGGCGGTGCAGCCCGGCCGCGATGTCCCGGTCATGGGTGATCACCACGACGGTGGTGCCGGTGGAGTGCAGGTCCACCAGCAGCCGCATCACCTCCGCGCCCGAGGTGGAGTCGAGGTTGCCGGTCGGCTCGTCGGCAAGCAGCACAGGCGGGTCGCCCACCACCGCGCGGGCGATGGCCACCCGTTGCTTCTCCCCGCCGGAGAGCTCGTGCGGGCGGTGGTCCAGGCGGTCGCCCAGCCCCAGGCGCTCCAGGGCGGCGGTCGCCCGGCGGCGTCTCTCGCGCAGCCGTACGCCGGCGTAGAGCAGGCCGTCGGCCACGTTGTCCACCGCCGGCACGCCCGCCGCCAGGTGGAACTGCTGGAACACGAAGCCGACGGTGCGCCCCCGCAGCGCCGAGAGCCTCCGGTCCGGCAGTTGGGACACGTCGGTTCCGGCGATCGTCACCGTCCCGCTGGTCGGCAGGTCCAGCGCCCCAATGAGATGGAGCATCGTCGACTTGCCCGAGCCGGACGGGCCGACGACGCCGACCAGGTCGCCGGCGTCGATCGTCAGCGACACGTCGCGCAGCGCCTGGAAGCCGCCCGGGTAGGTCTTGCCCACTCCGTTGAGGACGATCATTCGGGCACCCCCACGAGCGTGCCCTCGATGATGCCGTCACCGCTGACCTCCACCCGGCCGTCGCCGAACATGCCCAGCCGCACGGGCACGTACCGGCTGGTGGAGCCGCTCACCACCTGCAGGCCGTACCCGCCCTCGGCGAGTACGGCCAGCGCCGAGACGGGGACCGTGAGCACGTCGCGTACGCTGTCCGACACCAAGCTGACGATGACCGGGGCCTGGTCCAGCCTGCGGATCTTCGACTGGTCCCGGAGGGTCACGGCCACGGTCACGTCGATCGTCGCGGGACGCTGCTCGTTCTGCCCGGAGGCGGCCACGGCGCCCACCTTGGCGATCCTGCCCTTGATGGTCGTGCCGTCCGGGAGTTGCACCGTTGCGGGCAGCCCCCGCCGGACCAGGGTTTGCAGTGCCACGTCCAGGGCGATGCTCACCATCTTCGTGGTGCCGGTGTAGGCGAGTATCGGCCCGCTCGCGGGGTTGCCGAGCGGCCCGGTGAGTGACGACACCCGTATGGCGTTGGGCGCGATCACCACGGAGGCCGGGTCGAAGACCCCGGTCTGGGTCAGTCCCAGATCCTGCTGCCACTTGCGTACGGCGACCGCCGTGGCCCAGGTGTACCGGCGGTCCACGGTCAGACCCGGGTAGCCGAGGGCGGCCAGGTTACGCTCCACCTCCTCGACGTCCCTGCCGGCGTCCCCGATGCGCAGCTGCCGGTAGAGCGGAAGCCTGCCGTAGAACAGCGGCACCGGGTCGTCGTCCGCCCGGTAGACCGACCGGCCGCGTTTGATCGTGGCGCCGAGGCGCGGTAGCCAGGTGAGGGTGCCGGAGCCGCGTCCGGCGACGGTCACCGACGCCCCATAGCCCAGCACCCCGTTCACCTGCTGGCTCCGGGTCAACGTGGTCCGGGTGACCGGAGCGACAGCGGGAAGTGCCCTGGTGGCGCTCGACGAGGCCACCGGGCGCTTTCCGCCGAAGCCGATCGCGGCGGCCGTCACCACCGCGACCGCCAGCAGAGCCGACCCGCCCACCAGCGCCGTCCGGCTCGGCCGGTTCACTTCTTCTCCTTCTGTTCCTGGGGCAGCTTGTCCTTGCAGGCCTTGATGGCCGCCTTGTAGACCGGGTCGCTGTCGAGCTGCGCCCGGGTGACGTTCGCGAATCGGCCCTTGATCACCAGGTTTCCGTCGGCTGGGGCGGGATCGGTCATCTCGATGTCGTGGGCACGCATGCACACGGCGAAGGCCCGGAGCTGCTCCAGTTCCTCTCGTGGGGGGCCCTGCTCCCGTTGCCCCTCCGGGAGGAAGCGCTGGCACGCCAGGTAGGCGGTCCGCCACGCGCGTTCTAACTCGCCGCTCGGCGGAATGAGCCTGAGAGGCTCGTTCGGGCCCAGATTCGGCATGTTCTGGCCGTGCTCCCGCATGCACCTCACGAAGGCGGCTGGATCGCCGACCGCGGATGCGGACGGGCGTGCGCTTGCGGTGCTGGTGTTCGCCGAGGCGATGCCGGTGCCCTCGGGGGCCTTGGTGCAGGCGGCGACCGCCAGCCCACACAGCAGGACGGGGATCACGAGAATTGGTCTCATGCCGTCGAGGTGTACGTCCCGGCCGGTGACAACACCGCTACGTCCGATGTCGGACCGATGTCATGCCCGGCGACGCAGAATGACCTCATGCGCGTCCTGGTGGTCGAGGATCACGTCACGCTGGCCCAACGGATCGCCGAAGGGCTCCGCGATGCCGGGATGGCGGTCGACGTGGTCAACGACGGAGCGGCCGCCATGGTCGAGGCGGCCTCCACGGCGTACGACGTGATCGTGCTCGACCGAGACCTGCCCGAGGTCCACGGCGACCAGGTGTGCCGGTCGCTGGCCGGCGGCGACGCCCGCATCCTGATGCTCACCGCGGCGGCCGAAGTCGACGACCGGGTCGACGGGTTGGAGCTGGGCGCCGACGACTACCTGGGCAAGCCGTTCGCCTTCCACGAACTGGTCGCCCGGATACGCGCGCTCGGTCGCCGCGCGCCGTCCGCGCCGCCGATCGTGCGCCGCGGCGACCTGGTCGTGGACCGGGCCCGGCACCGCGCGAGCCGCGGCACCCGCGCGCTGTTGCTCACTCGCAAGGAGTTCGGGATCCTGGAGATGCTCATGGCCGCAGACGGCGGCGTGGTCAGCAGCGAGGAACTGCTGGAACACGTCTGGGACGCCAACGCCGATCCGTTCAGCAACATCGTCTCGGTCACGATGACCCGGTTACGTCGCAAACTCGGCCCGCCGCCGGTGATCGAGACCGTCGTCGGACGAGGTTACCGGCTGTGACTCGGCCGCGCCTCACCATCCGGGTCCGCCTGACACTGCTCTACACCGGCCTGTTCGCGGCGTGCGGGGCGATCGTCGTCGCCATCACCTACCTCCTCGTGTCCGGGCTTTCCGAGATCCAAGGCGCGACGCGCCAGACGGAGAATGCCGAGCAGTTCCTCACGTACTGCAGGCAGACCCTTCGCGTGGACGCCGACCCCGAGCTTCGGCTCAAGTGCGACCTGACCTACCTGGAAGGCGTCGTGGCCGGCGCGGCGGGCCAGCGCGAGGCGACCCTGTCACACCTGCTGCAATACTCGCTGATCACCCTCGTGGTGGTCACCCTCCTCGCCGCGCTCGCCGGGTGGATCGTCGCCGGGCGGGTGCTGCGTCCGGTCCACCGCATCACCGCGGCGGCGCGCGCCGCGTCCGAGCACAACCTGTCGGCGCGGGTGTCGCTGACCGGCCCGCGTGACGAGCTGCGCGAGCTGGCCGACACTTTCGACGACATGCTCGGCCGCCTACAGGCCGCGTTCGAGAGCCAGCGGCGGTTCATCGCCAACGCCAGCCATGAGCTGCGCACGCCACTGACGGTCATGCGCGCCACCGTCGACGTCGTCCTCGGCAAACGGGCGCCCACGGAGGCGGAGCTGCTGGGCATGGGCCGGGACGTCCGGGTCGCGGTCGACCAGGCCGAGGCGGTCGTCGAGGCCCTGCTCACCCTGGCCCGCAACGAGCGCGGCCTGAGCGTCCGGGAGAAAGTCGACCTGGCCACCGTGGCCGAGGACGTCCTCGACGACGTCCACCTGGGTGACCTGCGGCTACACGTGTCGCTGCGGCCGGTGGCGACGTCGGGTGATCCGGTGCTGCTGGAACGGCTCGTCGCCAACCTGGTCGACAACGCCCTCCGCTACAACGTGCCCGGCGGCGATGTCTGGCTCGCCACCTCCGCGTCGAACGGCCGGGTCACGCTTTCGGTGACGAACACCGGCCCGGTCGTCCCGGCGGATCGCGTCGACGCCCTCTTCGAACCCTTCCAGCGACTACACGATCGCACCACGTCCGACGGCTTCGGACTGGGGTTGGCCATCGTGTCGTCCATCGCCGCCGTACACGACGGCGCCATCACCGCCGCTGCGCGCCCGGCCGGTGGCCTGTGTGTCACCCTCACGATCCCAGCGGCCGAGCCTGCACCGTACGAGCAGTCGTCAGACCACGCCCGTTGATCGGGCGACCCAGGTCTCGCCGCCACATCGACGCGGGCGGCCCAAGCCTGAGGGCCGGAGCCGGCGGCGGCGTCTGCGCGCACAGGTCGTCCTCCGCTTACTCCGACGGCAACCTGACGGCAATGCGCCCTGCCAGAGGCACACCCTGGGCGCCATCAAGCACTCTCCAGCCCCAGCTCCTCGACGGGTCTTCCGGTGTGAGCCGGGATGGGCGGCCTGATCGTCATCTGCCGGTGTGCGGTGGTGCGGCGGGTAGGCGCACCGTGACGCGGAGCCCGCCGGCGGGGCGGGGGGTGAGGGTAAGGGTTCCGTCGTGTGCCTGGGTGATGCTTTTGACGATTGCCAGGCCGAGGCCGACACCTGCGTGGTCGGTGCGTATGCGTTCGGTGCCGCGCTGAAACGGCGCGACAAGCGTGGAGACCAATTGTGGGGCGAGTTTCTCGCCGGTGTTCTCGACAGTGAGCACCACAGTCTTGGGGTGAACGCTGGTCCTGACCCACACGGTCCCTTGTTCGGGCAGGTTGTGGACGATCGCGTTGTGCACGAGGTTCGTCGTCATCTGCAGCAGGAGTGCCGGCGACCCGATGGCCGGGGTGATGTCAGTGGAGGTATCGATGGTGACGCCGCGTTTCTCGGCGAGTGGGAGCAGTGTTTCGGTGGCCTCTTCTACGACCAGGGACAGGTCGACGGATTCTCGGGTGAAGGACCTCTGGTCAGCGCGGCTGAGCACGAGTAGCGCCTCGGTGAGGTCGATCGCTCGCGCGTTGACGGCGTGAAGGCGGTCGACGAGTTCGCCAGGGTCTTGGGTCAGATCGTTGCGGGCCACGTCGAGAAGTGCCTGCGAGATGGCAAGCGGGGTGCGCAGTTCGTGGGAGGCGTTGGCGGCGAATCTCCGCTGTTCGGCGACGTGTGCTTCGAGCCGTACGAGCATGGCGTCGAAGGCGTCGGCGAGCTCGCGGAACTCGTCTTTGCGGCCTTCCAACTGGATCCGGTGGGAAAGTGACCCGTTCGCGGCCTTGCGTGTGGCGTCCGTGATGCGGGCCAGGGGGGCGAGCATCCGGCCGGCGAGAATCCACCCTCCCACCAGACCGAACACCAGCAGGAACGCCAGCACGACGGCCGCGGCCGGAGCGAAGGTACTCAGGAGGAGGTAGCGGTTGGGCGCTACGCCGAGAAGGCCGGGCCAACCGTCGGGTACGTAGCGCAGCAGGAACACCCACACGGCAGCGAGCAGCAGGGCGCCGGCAAGCATGAGGAACCCGGCGTAGCTGAGGGTGAGTTTGAGGCGAACGCTCAACCCGGGCACCCTATCCACGGTCCCCTCCCTCACGTCCGGTGTCGGGTTCCGTGTGGACGCGGTAGCCGACGCCGGCCACCGTGGCGATGATCCCGGGTTCGCCGAGCCGTTTGCGCAGGGCCGAGACAGTGATGCGTACGGCGTTGGTCATCGGGTCGGCGTTCTCATCCCACGCTCGCTCCAAGAGTTCCTCGGCGCTGACGACACCGCCTTCGGCGGCGACGAGGACTTCGAGCACGGCGAACTGTTTCCGGGTGAGCGCGACGTAGCGGCCATCACGGTAGACCTCGCGGCGGAACGGATCCAGACGCAGGCCTGCGATCTCTCGTACGGGTGGTCTGTTGTGCGCGCGCCTGCGGTCGAGTGCTCTGAGACGCAGCACGAGTTCTCGGAGTTCGAAGGGCTTCGTGAGGTAGTCGTCGGCGCCGAGTTCGAACCCGGAGGCCTTGTCGTCGAGCCGGTCGGCAGCGGTGAGCATGAGGATGGGCATGCCGCTGCCGGAGGCGACGACGCGTTTGGCGATCTCGTCGCCGGAGGGGCCGGGGATGTCGCGGTCGAGGACGGCGATGTCGTAGGCGTTGATGCTCAGCAGTTCCAGAGCTGTGTCACCGTCACCGGCGATGTCGGCGGCGATCGCTGCCAGGCGTAGGCCATCGCGGATGGCTTCTGCCAGGTAGGGTTCGTCCTCGACGATCAACACGCGCATGCTTCCGAGGCTAGGAGCCGGGGCATATCGCCGGCGTATCGAAAACCGCATACGTGCTGACAACACCACGCTGCCTTGACTGGCGGCATGACGACCACCACCCAGCAGGCCACTCAGGAAACCGTGGCCGCCAGCGCGCGGAACCTGACCAGGACCTACGGCCAAGGCGACGCCCAGGTGCATGCCCTGCGGGGCATCGACCTCGACCTCCCACGAGGCAGGTTCACCGCGATCATGGGGCCGAGCGGGTCGGGCAAGTCCACGCTGATGCACTGCCTGGCCGGACTCGACCGGCCCAGCGACGGCACCGTCACCGTGGCGGGCACCGACCTCGGATCACTCGATGACGACGCGCTCACGATCTTCCGCCGCGAGCGCATCGGCTTCGTGTTCCAGTCGTTCAACCTGCTGCCGATGCTCACCGCGGGCGAGAACATCGTGCTCCCGCTTGAGCTGGGCGGACGCCGGATCGACGACGCGGCACGGGAGCGCGCGCGCATGCTCGCCGATATCCTCGGCGTGGCCGACAGGCTCGGCCACCGGCCCGCGGAGTTGTCCGGCGGTCAGCAGCAGCGGGTCGCGATCGCCCGGGCCCTGATCACTCAGCCGGACCTGCTGTTCGCCGACGAGCCCACCGGAAACCTGGACAGCACCACGTCGGCGGAGGTGCTGGACCACCTGCGCCGGTCGGCGCGCGAACTCGGCCAGACCGTCGTGATGGTCACCCACGAGCGGGACGCGGCGGCGTACACCGACTACGTGGTCACCATGCAGGACGGGCGGATCGTCTGATGCGTACCGTCTTCCTCGCGTCGCTGCGCACCCACATCCGCAGGTACGTCGCAGCGGCGGTCGCCGTCGCCGTCGCAGTCGCCTTCGTCGTCGTGGTCGGCGTGCTCACATCCGGGGCACAAAGCGGACTCATGGACGGCCTGGGGGCGCCGTACCGCAATGCCGACCTCGTGGTCTCGGCGGCGGGGTGGCCATCGTCCGAGCTGAACCCGAAGGCCGCGATCGCATTCACCGAGCGACACGGTGAGAACGCGGCCGCGACCGGCAGGGCGACGCTGCCGGCGCGCACGGGCGGCCGGCGGCTCTCCGATACGACCGTGGGGCCGATCGCCACCTCGGAGGAGTGGCGCTGGCAGGAGCTCAGCTCGGGTCGCTTCCCCGCACGCACGGGCGAGGCGGTGGCGGACGTGTACTTCGCCCTGGCCGGAAATATCGCGGTCGGCGACCGGGTTCGGATCGGCGAGGGCGCCGCCGCGCGCGACGTACGGGTGGTCGGTCTCGTGGAGTCGCCCTCGCCCCCGGCCCAGGCCTCGATGTACGTCACCTGGCCGCAGTTGCTGCAGTGGCGCGACCACCTCCATCTGAACGCGGTGGCGGTGCGCGGGGAGGCAGGTCAGCTCCCGGAAGGCGCGAAGGCGCAGTCGCCGGAGGGGTTCGCCGCGGAGCGGCTGACCTATGTCCAGAACAGGGTGAACAGCTTGTCGGTGATGCTGCTGTTGTTCGCCGGCATCGCGCTCTTCGTCTCGGTCCTGGTCATCGCGAACACGTTCTCCATCCTGTTCGCGCAACGACTCCGCGACTTCGCACTGCTGCGCTGCGTCGGCGCGACCCGGCGGCAGGTGGTGCGTTCGGTGCGCCGGGAGGCGGCCGTCGTCGGGGTGCTCGCGTCGCTGACCGGGACACTGGTCGGCGTCGGTCTCGGCTACGGGCTGATCGCCCTGATCGGCGCCCTCACACCCACCGCCCTGATGGGCGCCGCCGAGTTGCCCACGCTCTGGCTGCTGGGCGGGTTCGCCGTCGGACTGGTGGTCACCATGGTCGCGTCCTGGTTGCCGACCCGGCGTGTGGTCCGGGTGAGCCCGCTGGCGGCGCTGCGCCCGGATGCCGCGGTCGACGTGCACACGGCCACCGGCCTGGTGCGGCCGGCGCTCGCTGTGATCCTCCTGGTCACCGGGCTGGGCCTGCTCGGGGTGGCGATGGTCCAGGACAGTACGGCGCTCATGGTGGCAGGCGGAGGATCGGTGTTCGCCGGCGTACTCCTCTTCGGGCCGGTGCTCGTTCCCCGCCTGGTCGGGATCACCGGCGCGCTGCTCGGCCCCGCCGGGCGGCTGGCGACCAGGAACGCTGTGCGCGATCCGCGGCGGACCGCCACCACCACTGCCTCCCTGCTGGTCGGCGTCACCCTGACGACCGCCGTACTCACCGGGATGGCCACGTGGCGTTCGTCGCTGGATGAGCAGATCGGTAGGGACCACCCCATCGATGTCGCGCTCACCTCGCCCAAGGAGCCGGTCACCACTGACCTCCTCAACCGGGTACGTCACACTCCGGGTGTGGAGCAGGCCATTCCAGTGGACGGCGCCGTGGCCCGAGTGGCCGGGCTCGACGAACCGATCCCGGTTGTCACCGCGCCGGACGCGGCGCACGTGGCCCGCGACGACGGGGCGTTCGCCCGGGTGGAGCCGGGGAAGATCAGAATCGATTCCGAGGCTTTCGGCAAGAACCTGAGTCTCCAGCCCGGTGACCGGGTCACGGTGCGCGTCGGCGACCGGCGAGCCGAGTTGCAGGTCGCCGTCGGCACCGGCTGGGGCCCGGCGGGCGTGGTCGCGCCCGAGACGCTGGCGACGCTCACCGACGCCCCCGAGCCGCATGCCATCTGGATCCGCGCCTCCTCCGGCGCCGACCCGGCTCGACTCGGCGGTGACCTGGACGAGCTGGCGGATCCGGTTGGCGCGACGATCGAGAACGGGTTGCGGACCTGGGAGTCGCTGGACCGACAGCTGGGAATCTACACCTGGTCAGCGCTCGGCCTGCTCGGCATCGCCGTCGTGATCGCCCTGATCGGGATCGCGAACACCCTGGGGCTCTCCGTACTCGAACGCGTCCGCGAACACGCGATGCTGCGCGCGCTCGGGCTCACCCGCAGGCAGCTGCGGCGGATGCTGGCGACCGAGGCAGTGCTCCTGTCGGTGGTGGCCACCCTGCTCGGCACCGTGATCGGCGTCGGGTTCGCCTGGGTCGGCTACGAGACGATTGTGAAGCGGGCTCTCAGCGACGCCACCATGCGCGTCCCCTGGCTATCACTCGGCGTCGTCGTCCTCATCGCCGCCCTGGCCGGACTCCTCGCCGCTGTTCTCCCGGCACGCCGGGCCGCCCGGGTGACTCCGGCCGCAGGGCTGTCCCTCGACTGACACCTTCGTCGATCGTTACCGGCCTCTCACAAGCGCCCGGGAGTAGGGAGCGCGGAAGTGAATCGCTCCGGCTTCGATGGAGGCTCCGATATGCCCTGATTCGGAGGTTCGCGCCGGTCCTACACGCGGGCGAAGAAGTCCAACACCAGCGGCGTGATCTGCTCGCCGGCCTCGATCGCGCCACCGTGGGCGTACCCGATGATCTCCGTGAACTCCCCGTTGGCCATCTGCGCGGCGGCGGCCCGACCGGCCCGAGGCGGGAACATGAGGTCGTGCTCCAAGGCGAGCACCAGCGCCGGTCGCGTGATCTTCGGCCACCGTTCCGCATGGTCCACATCCAGCATCCACTCGATGCACGCCAGGTACTGGCCTCGGTCGCCGGGGGTGTCCCACTGCTTCGCCGAGATCAGTTCCGCCCAGGCGCTGACCTTGCTGTCGTCGTCGCGCAACACCTGAGCCGGAAGGGCGTTCATGAGGTTCTCGGCGAGATAGAACTCCTGCGCCACCGGTCCGTTGGCGAACATGGCCCGCATCGCGGAGAACCATGCCCGCTGGTACGCCGTCGTCGCACCCGCGCACCCCAGGAGCACCACGGCCCGAACGAGATCCGGCCTGCTCGCCGCCAGGTGCTCAGTGACGAACCCGCCCTGCGACAAGCCCATCACCCGCACATCCGACCAGCCCAGATGCTCCATGACCCCCGCCGCGTCGGCAGCCAGGTCGGCGATGGAGTACCCGCCGTCAGGAGCGGAGGACTCACCCTCTCCACGGGGGTCCACCGCCGCGACCTGGTAGCCGGCCTCGACCAGCGCCGGGAGCTGCATCATGTTCCACACGCCGCGCGGCATGCTCGTACCGCCCAGCAGCACGACCGGCTCGCCCTCAGCGG
Source organism: Microtetraspora sp. AC03309 (assembly GCF_020826795.1). Classification (NCBI taxonomy): domain Bacteria; kingdom Bacillati; phylum Actinomycetota; class Actinomycetes; order Streptosporangiales; family Streptosporangiaceae; genus Microtetraspora; species Microtetraspora sp. AC03309. The sequence continues at coordinate 36,828 of NZ_JADDIL010000069.1, forward strand.
GCCCGTGCACCTCGAATCCGATCGCGGTCCCGCCGATCTCCACGGTTGCCATGGGACACCTCCTGATCTTTTCCAACGGGTGAGGCGATCAGGAGTTCCGTGATCACGGCCCAGGGCGAAGGATCACCGGCCGCCCGCGGGCGCCCCGAGATCTGAGGCCATGTCCGGCGGCAGGCCGGCGAGCACGCACTCTGAGGTGCCCATGGCGAAGATCGCCGCGAGACGGTCACCGGCGCGTCGTCAGCGGTGTCTCCTTCCGGTCCCTCGTAGCATCCTGGTGCCGGGCGGCTCCACGGCGGAGGAGTCCCCACGACAGGACGGTCAGACCCCAGACAAGGGCTGCGACGCCCCAGATCGTGCCGGGGCTCGCCGCGTGGTCGGGGTAGGCCATGGCGAGGGCACCGAAGCCCATCGAGGCGATACCCGACGTGGTCGCGGGAATCGGGTGACCCCAGGCGGCCAACGCGATCAGCGTGATACCCAGGGCCGCCTGCATCGGCCAATGGTCCAGCCCCATGGTGATATCTATCGGTTCGCGGCCTTCCGAGGCGGCCCCGATCATGTCGGCGGCGTACCAGGTCCAGGGAAGCGCCGCCGCCGTCGCGAGCACCAGCGGCAGCCGGGATCGGGAATCCGGGACGGCGCCCCATCGGCTGAGGACGACGGCGAGTGTCACAACGGCGCCCACGACGCCCAGCCACGCCGCCGATGCGGCTGCGCCGAGCACCAGAGCCGTGGCCGCTCCCGCGAACGGGACGGCGGCAAGCACGAGATGCCAAGCCCGCGGTCGGCCCGTGGTCGTCCAGCCGCGGAGCATGGCGGCGAGCAGTCCCGCGCAAAGTCCCAGGGCGGCGGTGACCGTCAGGAATTCCGGCCGGCCGGAGAGTACTCCGGTGAGCCCGATCACCGCCCCGACGACGACCACTTCCCCGAGAGCCGCGGCCCGCGCCGCGGGATTGAGGAAGATGACGAGGAACGGCACGGCCACCAGCAGGGAGAGCACCAGCCCCCAGCCGCCCTCGAGCACCGCCGCCTGGATGAACGAGGGCGACGGGGCGACGATGGGGACCGCGAGGTCCACCGTCCCGAACCCGGGGAAGACGGCGGCTCCGAGCGCGAAGCAGAGGGCGAGGACGCGTGCGGGCCATGCGAGACGGGGCGCGTTCATGAGGTCCGTCCTCCGGCGAGGCGGTTGAGACAGGCGTCACGGGATCCGGCCGGCGCGTCCCGGCTGACGACGTGGGTGGGGAAGGCGCCCTGGGCCCTCTCGCCCGTCGCCGGTTCGGCGAGGTGCGGGCGTCGCAGCATGGCCGCGGACAGGATGATGAACTCTCTCACGCCGAACTTGTCGGAAAAGAGGGGGAAATGGGTTCTATGAACCGGTGATGTCCCCTACGGCGACAGAAGGGCATGAAAACCCTGAAGACAACGACGTGCGCGTTGGTCGTGGCAGGCGTGGCCCTGTCCACCGTGGCATCGGCCTCGGCCGACTCGGGCCCCGAACACGGTCGCCACAAGCGGACCGTCCTCGCACGGGGGACCTTCGTTTCCCCGGCCACCGCGCGCAACGCGTTCACCTATGAGCCGGCCACCGTGCCCGCCGGTGCGCGGGCCAAGGTGTTCGCGGCATATCCCTCCAACGGCAAAACGACCGTCCGCCTCGCCGTCCACGGCCTCCTCCCGAACCGGAAGTACGGCGCGCACGTCCACGTCAACCCCTGCGGGGCCACCGGCTCTGCCGCAGGAGGCCACTTCCAGCACGAGCCGAGCGCCGACCCCTCCGCGGCCAACCCCGCCAACGAGATCTGGCTCGACTTCACCACCGATCGTCGCGGCAACGGGTCCGCCTATGCGGTGCAGAACTGGCAGTTCGACTCACGTCGGCCGGGTTCCGTCGTGATCCATGAGCAGCACACCAGCCACGGAGACCCGCCGCCCCCGGGGAGCGCCGGCGCGCGGCTGGCCTGCCTGACGGTTCCGTTCTAGGGAGCGATCTCCGCTCTGCTGCTCGCCCTGTCCGGTGTGCTCGGTCTGATCGTGCCGGGCATGCGACCGGTCGTACTCGGCCTGACGCGGCGGCGACGGCGGTGCGTCGTCTGTCAGTCGTCGGGCGGGTGACGGCGCCGTCCACATGGTACGACCCGAGCCCGGCGGCTGTGACGTGCCGATCACGGCCGAGGATGTACGGCACGGCGCCGCGGCGGTATCCACCGATCGGTGGATTTTCGGGTCAGCAGCATTCACGGATGAGTATGGCCGGCAGATCGATTCGCTCCGGGCGCAGGCGAAAGATGCTTGAGCCATGGCAGTCATCGAAGTCACAGACCTCCGCAAGAGGTACGCGGACCTGACAGTTCTGGACGGGGTGTCGTTCTCCGTGGAGGAGGGCGAGATCTTCGGCATCCTCGGGCCGAACGGCACCGGCAAGACCACCACCGTGGAGTGCGTGGAGGGGCTGAGGCGGCCCGACGGCGGGTCGATCAAGACGCTTGGGCTCGACCCGGTCAAGGACGGGCGCAAGCTGCGCGAGCAGATCGGGGTGCAGCTCCAGCACACGCAGTTGCCGGAGAACATCAAGGTGTGGGAGGCGCTCGACCTGTATGCCTCCTTTTATGCCAGGCCGCGGGACTGGCGTGAGCTGCTGGAGGAGTGGGGGCTGGCGGACAAGCGCAATGCCCGCTTCGGGAAGTTGTCCGGTGGCCAGAAGCAACGGCTGTTCATCGCGCTGGCGCTGGTGGGTAATCCGCGGGTGGCGTTCCTCGACGAGTTGACCACGGGGCTCGACCCGCAGGCTCGCCGTACCACCTGGGAGCTGATCAAGCAGGTGCGGGCGAGCGGCGTGACGGTGGTGTTGGTGAGCCACTTCATGGACGAGGTGGAGGAGCTCTGCGACCGCGTCGCCGTCTTCGACCGCGGCACGGTCGTCGCGATCGACACCCCGGCCGGGCTGGTCGACGGGATCGACGCCGAGCATCAGATGCGGTTCACGCTGATGGCGGGGGACATGGTCGAGCTGGGTGGGCTGCCCGGGGTGACCGGCGTGACCAGGACGGGAAACCGGGTGGTCGTCATGGGCAGGGGTGATTTCGCCACGGCGGTCACCGCCGAGCTCGCCCGCCACCACGTCCTGGTCAGCGATCTGCGCATCGACAAGCGCACCCTCGACGACGCCTTCGTCGCCCTGACCGGCCGTTCGTTCGGCTCTACCCACTGACGGAGGACCACCATGACCAAGCTCGCCGTCGTCGAACTGAAACTGCTGACCCGGGAACCCGGGGCGGTGTTCTCGCTGCTCATCCCGTTGTTCATCCTGGTGGTCTTCGGCAGCTCGATCGAGCCGGGAGACACCGTGCTCCTGCCGATGGCGCTGGCGATCGCCGTGGGGCTCGTGGGTCTGTACATGCTGCCCACCACCATGGCCACCTATCGCGAGCGGGGCATCCTGCGCAGGCTCTCGACCACGCCGGTACGCCCGGGGAACCTGCTGGTGGTGCAGCTGATCCTGCAGCTCGTCCTCGTGCTGACCGCGTGCGGCCTGCTGCTGGCCGTCGGGGGCACCGTCCTCGGAGCCCACCTGCCCACCCGGGTGCTGCCCGGTGTGCTGACCTTCCTGTTCGGTACGGCGGCCATGTTCGCTGTCGGCCTGCTCATCGCGGCCCTCGCTCCGAACGGCCGGGCCGCCAACGGGATCGGCGTCCTGCTGTACTTCCCGATGGCGTACCTCGCCGGGCTCATGCAGCCGACGGATCAGATGCCCGATATCTTGGCCCGCATTGGGGAGTACACCCCTCTGGGCGCTTTCCGGCAGAGCATGCAGGACGTCTGGGCGGGCGGCGCTCCCAGCCCTCTGCTGCTCGGTGTGATGGCCGCATACGCCGTGGTCATCAGCGTCGCCGCGGCCAGGTTCTTCCGCTGGGAGTGAGTGAGGTATGACCGGGCGGCTCGACCGATGGGAGCGGCTCCTGGAGCGCCAGATGGCGGCGGCGCCGTACGTCCTGCTGGTGACCTCCATGGTGCTCTCCCTACTCACCGACGGCAGGTCGTGGGTCACGCTCGGCCTGGCCGCGTTCGCCGCCGCCTGGATCTGGCTGGTGCCGCGAGGTGCGGCCTACGTGGCCGGGCTGGTGGTGCTGATCGGAGCGCTCTGCACGCAGGGGATGTGGTTCGCGAGCTTCTTCGCTTTCACCGGATACCTCCACTCCTGGCAGTACCTGAAGGGAAGGTGGCGGTTCGCCGGGGTGACCGCCACGGCGGCGATCAGCGTCGCGACCTACAACGGCGGTCTGCCTGATCCCACGCCGTCCGGAATCTTCGCCTACCTGTTCTTCACCGCCGCCATCGTGGCAGGGGTCGGCCTGTTCAGCTTCGTCGGCGAGATCACGGCCGAACGGAGCGACGAGCGCAAGCGCATGGTGGCCCAGCTCGAGGAGGCGCTGCGGGAGAACGCGGGACTGCACGCCCAACTGCTGGTCCAGGCCCGCGAGGCGGGTGTGCTCGACGAACGGCAGCGCATCGCGGCCGAGATCCACGACACCCTCGCCCAGGGGCTGACCGGCATCATCACCCAGCTCCAGGCGGCGCAGCGGACCGAGGACTGGCGGCGTCATGTGGACAACGCGGTACGGCTGGCGCGGGAAAGCCTGGCCGAGGCCCGGCGCTCCGTACACGCGGTGGGACCCGGCCAGCTGGAGGCGGCGCCACTGCCCGAGGCTCTGAGGGACGTCGTCACCCAGTGGGGTGAGCTCAACGGGGTACGTGCGGATTTCGCCACCACTGGTACGGTCCGTCCCATGCATCCGGAGGTCGAGGAGACGCTGCTCCGCACCGCGCAGGAGGCCCTGGCCAACGCGGCCAAGCACGCCGGTGCGTCCCGTGTCGGGCTGACCCTGTCGTACATGGAGGACGTGGTCACCCTGGACGTGCGCGACGACGGCGCCGGGTTCGACCCCGAACGTGTCCGCGACGGCGGCGGCTTCGGCCTGACCTCGATGCGCAAGCGGGTGAGCCGCCTGGCAGGCACGCTGGAGATCGAGTCGGAACCCGGTGTCGGCACCGCGATCTCCGCGAGCGTTCCGGCGGTGGCACGTGGCTGAGACCCCGATCCGGCTGCTGATCGCCGACGACCATCCCATCGTCCGGGACGGCATCCGCGGCATGTTCGTCGGCGACCCGGACTTCGAGGTGCTCGGCGAGGCCGGAGACGGCGGCCAGGCCGTCGAACTCGCGCGGGCGCTGAACCCCGACGTGATCCTCATGGACCTCCGAATGCCCAGGATGGACGGTGTCTCGGCCATCAAAGAACTCGCCAGGCTGGGCATCGCGGCCCGCGTCCTCATCCTCACCACGTACGACACCGACAGGGACGTCCTGCCCGCCATCGAGGCCGGGGCCACCGGCTACCTCCTCAAGGACACCGGCCGGGACGAGCTCATCCGTGCCGTCCGTACGGCGGCGCGGGGCGAAGCCGTGCTGTCCCCGTCGGTCGCCACCCGCCTGCTCGGCCAGGTCCGCGCGCCCGTCGACCCACTGAGCGCCCGGGAACTGGAGGTTCTCCACCTCATCGCCGAGGGCGCCACCAACCGCGAAGCCGCCGCGCGCCTGTTCATCAGTGAGGCCACGGTGAAGAGCCACGTGCTGCACATCTACGCCAAACTCGGCGTCAACGACCGGGCGGCCGCTGTCGCCGTCGCCTTCCGACGTGGCCTGCTCACTCTCGACAACGGCTGACCGGGACAGACGCAGGCAACGCTGACGGCGACGTCGGCCACCGAGCCCACACGGAGGACCGTGTGGCCGACCCCGGCCCCTGGTGGCGGCAGCCCGTCAGTGTGATCGCCCTGTTCGCCGCATCCTGCCCACACCGACCATGGTCTGATCACGCCAGTGTGATCGCGGCAGATGTCTACATATTTCCGTTAAGCCGGATTATGCTCTGGCCAGTCCTGAAGTGGATCACACGGAGGTGTCCATGAGGAAGATGACCATCCGCCGCAAGAGCACGCTGCGCCTGCTGTCCGGCGCCCGCCGGCTCTGGATCGAGTGGTGCTGGTAGTTGCCGGCACGGCGGGCGCTCCCGGGCGCCCGCCCCTGCGGCGGTCGGCCCAGCCGTGACCGGCGAGCCGGGCGGCTACGACTGCCACCGCGACCACGGGCCGTACGCCGGGGTCGGGGCCTTCCTCGGCCGGATCGCCGCCGACCGTCCACGCCTCGCGGCCCGCCACAAGGTTGAGCTGCACGCCATCGCACCCTGGCTCGACGACGCGGCGCGACCGGCCGCCGAGGAGGAGCCGATCCGGTTCCATCCCGCCCGGCGCACCGCCTGCCTGGCCTACGGCGCGGCGGAGTTCGTGGCGGCCTGGGCGGGCACACTCCGGCATCCGGTCACGGTCCGGTTCGACCACGTCGCCGACGCCGACGAGACCACCCGCGAGCTGCTGGACGTGCTGGTCCGCCGGATCGGGTCGTCCCCGGCGCGTCTGGACCTGCGCGACGGCGGCGCCCGCAAGCCGATGGCGGCCGACCAGGCGCCGGAGGCGATGCGCACGGCCCTGGGCGACAGCCTGGCCCGCGGCTTCTACCACCATGCGGCCCACATCGCCGGGCGTGGACGCGCCGCGGTGACCCCGGAGGGCGACCTGCGGCACTGGTGGGCGTTCACCACCGGCCTGGCCACCGCCCTGGCGGCGCTGGACCGCGCCGCCGAGGCGCTCGGCCTCTACCACGAGGCGCGCGCCGCCACCGACGACCCGAAGATCAATATGTCGGCCGCGTACGCCACCGCCATGCTGTACGCCAGGCACCTGCCGGCAGCCGACCAGAACCCGGCGCGGGCACGGCACTGGCTGGAACAGGCGCTTCACCTCGCCGCCGGACTGAACGACCCACGGCAGCGGGTGCTGTCCACCGTCTTCTACGAGCAGGGGCTGGCGCTGCTGGACAGCAAGGCGGGTGAGCCCGCCCGCGCGCTGCGGCTGATCGACGACGGGCTGGCCCGGCTGACGGCGGTGCTCACCCCCGGCGAGCGCCCGCAGGACCTGGCCCGGTTACGCCACAACCGGGCGCAGGTGCACCTGGCCCTGGGTGATCCGGCGCAGGCATTGGCCGACCTCGACACCGTGATCGCGCATGACCCCGGCAACTGTGAGTACTACGTGGACCGGGCCGCCCTGCACCGCGCGGCGGGTCGGTCCCAGGCCGCGATCAAGGACTATGGCACCGCGATCCGGCTGGGACCGCACCTGCCCGAGGCGTACTACAACCGGGCCGTGCTTCAGCAGGAGCGCGGCCGGCCGGAGCCGGCGCGTGACGACCTGGAGCGCGTACTCGCCATTGACTCCGGGCACCTCGACGCCCGGATCGCCTTGGTCAACCTGCAGGTGGAGCGCGGTGCGCTCGACGCGGCCGAGGAGGGTGCGCGGGCCGGGCTGGCGCTGGCCCCGCAGGAGCCCGCGCTGCTGTGCACCCTCGGGCTGATCCGCTCGGAGCGCGGCGGCCTGGCCGAGGCCGACGACCTGCTCACCCGGGCTCTGGCCCGGGATCCGGAACTGGTCGAGGCATGGACGAACCGGGCCGCCGTGCGATTCGAACGCGGTGACGTGACCGCCGCCGTGGCCGACCTGGACCGGGCGGTGGAGCTGTCGGCGGCGCCGGTGCCCCGCTACAACCGGGGTACGGCGCTGATGCGGCTGGAGCGGTGGGACGAGGCCGCCCGCGACTTCGCCCACGCGCTCGCCCAGCCCGGCCTGGACCGGGCGCTGCGACGCGACCTGCGCGCGGCACTGGACCGCTGCCGTCGCGCCGTGGCCGGCTGACGCGGACCGGGGCGTACCTGGCGTCGGCTCCAGGCCGGCATCCCGGCTCCACCTCGTGTCGGGCGCGCGACTGCGGGCCGTGAGTCGGTCCGTTGCCGTGGCTCTCGTTGAAGGAGACGCCGAACCCGCTGCTGGAAGGACCCATTTCTTTGCGTGCCGGTGAGCCATGTGGTCGGCCGGCTCCATCTTCGAAGCCTCGGTTTCCGACCCTCGCAGAATTGTCGGCCGGTCTGGCTAGCATCTGTTTCTCCAAGGAAACGGGCTAATCCGTTATTCCTTGTCGCAGATCGCACGAGAGGAATACTGTGGGCCTATTAGGCATGACTGGGCGCCGAATCGCATGGCCGGTGGCTGTTATCGTCCTGGCGTCCGGCACCTTCGTCCCTGCGGCGCATGCCGCCCCGAAATCGCGGAACGCCGTGTCCGCCTCCGCCGCGGAGGTCGACACGCCGCCTGGGCAGGGTGATGATCCGGCTCAGGACCCCGTGGGAAAGGTCACCATCCTCTTCGAGCGGACCACCGCGTCGAAGTGTCCGTTGACCTTCAAGGTCCACGGCTCCTTCGAGGGGCTTCCCGCCGGCGCGCAGGTCGTCCAGTATCGCCTCGTCGGCACCGACGAGTGGAAGGCCGTCAACGTGCCGGCCGACCACGGCGACGTCTTCACCACCGTGCTGGAGACGCTCGACTGGGAGTGGGACTGGGAGACGGAAAAGTTCTCGGTGCAGATCGAGATCAGACAGCCGAACGGCCTCACGTCCAACACCCTCTACTACTTCAAGTGCGGTTCGCCGGGCGCGGAGGAGACGTTCGGCGCGACCGCCGAGAACATCGGACTGACCGCCGCCGGTGGCCCGCTGGCGGAACTGGTCGCCGACGCCTACCTGGACGCGGTCCAGGCACTCTCCGGCGCGGAGGTCGCCCTCGTCAGCAGGTACGGGTTCCGGACGGACCTGAACGCGGGTCCGGTCACCTATGAGGAACTGTGGGACACCCGGCCGGCCGGGCTCGCCGTAGATGTGAACGAGATGACCGGCGCGCAGCTCAAGAAGCTGCTGGCGTACCGGAATCCCTCGGGCTGGGTGCTGACCCCCTCGGCCTCACTTCGCTACACGGTGGAGGGAGGGGCGGTGACCGAGATCACGTTGAACGGTGCTCCGGTGACCGACACCCAGGTGATCAAGGTGGCGGCCAACTACATCCTGATGGGCGGCCAGGAGGGCTTCCCGAAATGGGAGGGAACCACCACCGTCTACCGCGGCGGGCCGGACGACAGGGGAGCGCTGGCGTCGTACATCGTGAAGAACTCGCCGGTCGAGGCGCCGAAGGGGGACCGCGTCACCATTCGATGAGTGACACCTGAGCGGTCGGACGGGCATGACGCCGAACGGCCGGGCCGATCGCCGGGCGGCGGGTATTCCGTCCGGCGATTCGCCGTCAGTCAGACGGAATATTGCCCCGCATGAAAAGGCGTGCCTTCATTCGGCTGCGGGATTTTCGGCCGCGATCCACCCGTACTCCTCAGGTATATGCGCGGCACCGCGACAATGCTTCTCAATGATGCTCTCAAAAGGAGTCCGCTGCCGGGTGACATGTGGCTTTTCACAATCCAGGATGTAGTCGTGGCCTGAAGCCGCCGGTTTCCAGCAGGGATCCCGTGATGGCCGATCCGGAGGGAAACGAGTTCTGCTTGGACTGAACGACGGGGAACTTCACCCCGGTGAGGTCTTCGGAGACGGCCCACAGCCGCTGCTGGACGGCTACCTCGTACGACTCCGGGCTGGAGGTGACCAGCCGGGGGTGGCCCATGACCTCGTTGCGTCCGCCGGGACCGTAGTACTGGCCGCCGAGCGCGGCGGGGTCGGTGGCGGCGCGCAGGGTTGGCAGCGCGCCCATTGCCGGCGTCTGGGTGATCAGCGGCGCGAGCCAGGTGAGCGGAAGCCGGAGGGCCGCGGGGGTGTTGCGGGCGAGCTCGGTGCTGGACATGCCAGGGTGCGCGGCCACCGCGACGGTGGTGCCGTGCGTGGCGAGCCGGCGCTGCAGCTCGTACGTGAACATCAGGTTGGCCAGCTTGGACTGACCATAGGCGGCGGCCCGGCTGTACGACCGCTCCCACTGCAGGTCGTCGAAGTGGATCGCGGCCCGGATGCGGTGGCCGGTGCTGCTGACCGTCACCACGCGCGAGCCGGGCACCGGCAGCATCAGGTCCAGCAGCAGCCCGGTGAGCGCGAAGTGGCCGAGGTGGTTGGTGCCGAACTGCATCTCGAAGCCGTCCCGGGTGGTCTGCTTCGGGGTGTACATCACGCCGGCGTTGTTGATCAGCAGGTCGAGCCGGTCGAGGCGGGACCGCAGCGCCGCCGCCGCGGTCCGGACGGAGTCGAGCGAGGTCAGGTCCAGCGCCTGCACGGTCACGTTGCCGGTCATGCGGGCCGCGGCCCGCTCACCCTTCTCGACGTTGCGCACGGCGAGCACCACGGACGCCCCGCGCTCGGCGAGCGCCTTGGCGGTCTCATACCCCAGTCCTGTGTTGGCCCCGGTTACCACGGCCACCCGCCCGCGCTGGTCCGGAATGTTCGCCGTCGTCCACTTCTCGCTCATGTCAGGCTCCCAACTAATTAACGTACCGAAGGTATCTTGTGCCGACGACGTTAAAGTACTTTCGGTACGTTGTCAACGTACCGCAGGTACCTAAGTTAGGCTGGCGATCGTGACTTTCCAGCGGGCGCGAACCGAAGAGCAGCGGGAGATCCGCCGACGGGCGATCCTCGACATGGCGTCGGCGATGCTCGACGAGATGCCTGTGGCCGCGGTCACCCTGAACGAGCTCAGCCGCCGGGTAGGTCTGGCGAAGCCGAACGTGCTGCGCTACTTCGAGTCTCGCGAGGCGGTGCTGCTAGAACTGCTGGACCACTTCCTGCAGGAGTGGCTGACGGAACTGGCAGGCGAGTTGGCCGCCGGCATCGACGAAAATCTACCCATGGCCGAGCGGGCGGCAGCGGTGGCCGAGATCCTCAGCCGCTCACTCTCCGGCCGAGTGGTGCTGTGCGACCTCTTCGGCGCACAGGGCAGCGTCCTGGAACACAACGTCTCCGTCGAGGTCGTAGCACGCTACAAGCGCGCCTCCCTGGACCGCCTGACAACCATGACCGCTCTGATCCAGAAGTACCTGCCGGAGCTAGGCGAGAACGCAACACTGTTCAGCCTGCAAACCATGGTCATGGCCGGCGCGCTGTCGGCGTACAGCACACCCCCACCCAGCCTGCAGGCGGCCTACCAGGCCGAGCCCGACCTGGCCCGCTTCCACTTGGAGCTGAAGGACTACTTGAAGCTGGCTCTGACCGCAACCCTCCTGGGCGTGCTACCCCGCCGCTGACCTGCGTTGCACTGGACAGGCCAAAACCTCTGTATTTCTCGCGCCCGGACGGTGGAGGGGCCGGGGTGCCCTAGCTCGAGCCGCTGGCCCTGACCACTTCGGACTCCGCGTCAACGCTCTTCCTCGCTCGACCTGGCTCCGGTCGCGGGCCTGGCGACATGCCGCGAGCCGGGTGCCGTCGAACGCGTCGATCCAGTGCCGGCCGCCTCTATCAGCGGCCTGCCGGAAGAACGGCGCTGCGGCATCCTCGTCCAAGGTCCACTGATGCATACCGGCCGCAGCCTCGCCGTAGCTTATGCACCCAGCCCCACACGACTCACCCTCAGCCCGGTCCGACCCAGCCGTGTGAACTGCACCGCAGTACCTCCCAAATCGGCCAGCACGACCCCACGCGCACCGTCGGCACGCCGCGCGGCCACACCGCTCAGCCTTGCACGCGAAGCCGGACGTCACTGGCAGGGCCCGACCTCGGCTCCGAGCCAGGTATACCGGGTGGGTCCGGAACTGACGAACACAGAAATCGGCTGACAGCTCCTGGGCCCAAGATCGCAGACAACCGCTACCCGAGCATGGCCAGTTGGACACGTCGGCGGCATCGGTCGAATGCGTCGTCGGCCAGACGCACGACGTGGAATGGGTCCATGACCGCGACCGCGTCGGGCAGTTCTTTGCCGGCGGAGGCCTTGAACCGGGTGAAACCGTCCATCGCGACGACCTCGACGCGGTCGCGCCAGGACGCTTCGCGTTCGGCGAGTCAGGCCTTGAAAGCCTGCTTGGTGCGGCCTTCGACCATGCCGAGCAGCCGGGCAGGGCCGATGTCGTGCAGCTCGGTCAAGTCCTCATGAGAGAGGGAGAGTCCCGCGCCGGTGATGTTCTCGCGCAGGTGTGCCGTCGATGACGTGCCGGGGATGAGCAGGATGTTCGATGATCGCTGCAGCAGCCAGGCCAGTGCGACGGACATCGGTGTCGCCTCCAGTCGAGCGGCGACCGACGAGAGCGCCGAGGACTGAAGCGGGGTAAAGCCCCCGAGGGGGAAGAAGGGCACATACGCGACGCCGTTGGCGGCGAGCCGGTCGATGAGCTCGTCGTCGTGGCGGTGGGCGAGGTTGTACATGTTCTGCACGCACACGATCGGCGCGATGCTCTGTGCCTCGGTGACCTGCTTCGCGGTGGCGTTGCTGACCCCGAGGTGGCGGATCAGGCCCTGCTGCTGGAGTTCGACGAGCGTTTCGAACGCCTCGGCGAGCGAGCCGGGCTGGGGACCTTCGGCGTTGCCGAGTCGGAGGTTGACCAGGTCGAGTACGTCGAGCCGGAGGGACTTGAGGTTGTCGTGGACCTGGCGGCGCAGATCTTCGGGTCGCCGGGCCGTAGGCCAGCCACCCTGTTCGTCGCGGGTCGCGCCCACCTTGGTCACGATGTGCAGCGACTCGGGATAGGGGTGCAGTGCCTCGCGGATCAACTCGTTGGTGACACGCGGCCCGTAGGCGTCGCTGGTGTCGATGTGGGTGATACCGACGTCGACCGCTTCACGCAGGACGGCCAGGGCGCCCTCGCGATCGGCGGGCGGCCCCATGACCCACGGGCCGGCCAGTTGCATGGCGCCGTAGCCGAACCGGGTGACGGTCAGGTCACCCAGAGTCCAGGTGCCGCCGGGAAGAGAGAGGGAGGGTGTGCTCATCTTGTTGCCTTTCGTCGTGCACTTGGGGGTGGCGCCTGCTGCCTCCCTGCATCAGCATTGGAGAGAAACTTCCTGTCGGGAAGTAGGCACTTTGGAGTGCGTAACCCACCCATTGGTGAGAGGTGCGATCAGTGGCGACGATGAAGGCGGCCCAGAAGAGGGCTCAGGCCAAGGTGGAGTACAACGCGTTCCTGGCAGGGTGCCCCAGCCGGCAGCTGCTCGACCGAATCTCGGACAAGTGGGTCGTCCTGATCCTGTGTGCGCTGGGTGGCGACAACAGCGCTGGCCAGCCCGGTGCAGCAGACGCAGACGCGCCGAAGGCGATGCGTTACTCCGAGATCTCTCGTCTTCTGGCCGGGGTCAGCCAGAAGATGCTGACTCAGACGCTACGATCGCTGGAACACAATGGTCTGCTCACCCGTACCGTGACGCCAACCGTCCCTGTCACCGTCTCCTACGAGCTGACCGACCTCGGCCTCTCGCTCCACCACATGACGCGCGGGCTCAGAAACTGGGCGCAGACCCACATGGCCGAGGTCCTCGCAAACCGCGAGAACTACGACTCTCGCACCTCCTGACGACTCACATCCAACCGTCCAACAGCTCGACATTCTCGGCGTTGCACCCTCAACTGCGAAGAGCCCGAATGATGCGCGTCTCCGGAGATCGATAGTTCCGGGGCGCTTATCGAGCGCCGGCGCCCTGATCGCCCCGCTGCTGGAGGAGTGGGGCCTCATCCCGCCGTGCATTCTGGTCATCTTCGGAAGCTCGATCGGTCCGGGAGGATGTCCCGACGTTCGTGGAACTTGATCGGCGGTCCCGCGGTCAGGCGACGTTCTCGTTGTAGC